>JALNZK010000015.1 GCA_023229365.1 Pseudomonadota bacterium
CGTCGGACTCCTCCACGGCATGGGGGAGTCCGACGTGCAGGCGAGGCTCGCGCCGTACGCCGCGGCGCACCCGGAGCTCGTCTTCGGATTTCGCGCGACGTTCCCCGAGATCGGCCTGCGCGTGGTCGCGGAGGACGAGCCCGCGCTCGCGGACGCCGCCGCGGAGATCCGCCGTGCGCTCGGCGCGGCGATCTTCGCCGAGGGCGAGGCGGGGATGGCCGAGGTGCTCGGCCGGGAGCTCGCGGCGCGCGGCCTCACGATCGGGACGGCGGAGTCGTGCACCGGCGGGCTCATCGGCCACGAGCTGACGCAGATCCCCGGATCGTCGGCCTACTTCCGGGGCGCGATCGTTGCGTACGACGACGCCGTGAAGTCGTCCCTCCTCGGCGTCGACGCGCGCCTCCTCGCGGCTTGCGGCGCCGTGAGCGAGGAGGTCGTGCGCGCCATGGCGGCGGGGGCGCGGCGCGCGCTCGGGGCAGACCTCGCGGTCGCGGTCTCCGGCATCGCCGGGCCGGACGGCGGCACGGCCGAGAAGCCGCGCGGCCTCGTGCACTTCGCCGTGGCCACGGCGCGCGATTGCGCGCATCTTGAGAGGACGTTTCGCGGCCACGATCGCGCGTGGGTGAAGGCCGCGGCCGCGTGGACGGCGATGCGCCTGGCGCTCGACTCCGTCCGGGAGAGCTCATGAGGACCATCCGAAGCTTCATCGCCGTGAACATCGGGCTGCACGCCCTGCGCGCCGTCGCGGAGGAGCAGTCCGCCCTGCGGCGACGGGCGGGCGCGCGCGGCGTCGAAGTGCGCTGGGTCGCGCCGCAGAACCTCCACGTCACGCTCCGCTTCCTCGGCCAGGTGACCGAGCCGATGGTCGCGGCGTTCCAGGACGGGCTCGAGCCGGCCTTGAGGAACGTCGCGCCGTTCGAGGTGACCGCGGCGGGGCTCGGCGTCTTTCCGGACGAGCGGCAGCCGACGGTGGTGTGGGTCGGCCTGCGCGAGGACGACGCCCTCGGGCGGCTGCACGGCACGGTCTCGGAGGTGCTCGTCGGCATGGGGTTCGCCCCGGACGACAAGCCGTTCCGCTCCCACGTGACGATCGGACGCGTCAAGTCCGGCGAGGTCGACGCGCTCGCCGCGTGCATGGCCGAGTCGGGGGAGCGGGCGTACGGCGCGTTCACGGTGCGCGAGATCGTTTGCTACCGCAGCGATCTGCGCCCGAGCGGCGCCGACTACCACATGCTCTGGCGCCTCCCGCTCGGCGGGCGGGCGCGCGGCGCGCGGATCGAGGAGGCGGAGCCGATCACGGAGCGCGAGGCGGAGGACGAGCCGCTCCCCCCGGACGCGGCGGACGGGGCCCCGGACGAGGGCGAGACAAAGGAGTGAGAGCCGATGACGACGAACCAGGCGCAGGGATCGAACGCGGAGAGGAAGGGCGAGAAGGAGCGCGCGCTCACGCTCGCCATCAGCTCCATCGAGAAGAGCTACGGAAAGGGGTCGATCATGCGCCTCGGCGAGGACCAGATCCTCGGCGAGGGGATCGACGCCATCCCCTCGGGCGCGATCGGCCTCGACGTGGCGCTCGGCGTGGGCGGCTACCCGCGCGGCCGGATCGTCGAGGTCTACGGGCCCGAGTCGTCGGGCAAGACCACGCTCACGCTCCACGCCGTCGCCCAGGCGCAGAAGCAGGGCGGGATCTGCGCGTTCATCGACGCGGAGCACGCGCTCGACGTCGCGTACGCGCGCAAGCTCGGCGTCAAGACGCAGGAGCTCCTGATCTCGCAGCCCGACTGCGGCGAGCAGGCGCTCGAGATCGCGGACATGCTCGTGCGGTCGTCGGCGGTCGACCTCATCGTCGTCGACTCCGTCGCGGCGCTCACGCCCCGCGCCGAGCTCGAGGGCGAGATGGGCGACTCGCACGTCGGCCTCCAGGCGCGGCTCATGAGCCAGGCGCTGCGCAAGCTCACCGGCGCGCTCTCGAAGTCGCAGACGTGCATCATGTTCATCAACCAGATCCGCATGAAGATCGGCGTCATGTTCGGCAACCCGGAGACGACCACGGGCGGGAACGCCCTCAAGTTCTACGCGTCGCAGCGGCTCGACATCCGGCGCATCGGCGCGATCAAGCAGGGCGAGGAGTCCATCGGGAACCGGACGCGCGTCAAGGTGGTCAAGAACAAGCTCGCGCCGCCGTTCCGCGAGGTCGAGTTCGACATCATGTACGGCGAGGGGATCAGCCGAGAGGGGTGCCTCGTCGACGTGGGATCGGACGAGGGAATCGTCGAGAAGACCGGCGCCTGGTACTCGTTCGAGGAGACCCGGATCGGCCAGGGCCGCGAGAACGCGAAGGAGTTCCTCCGGGCGAACCCGGACGTCGCGTTCCGCATCGAGACGAAGATCCGCGAGAAGCACCGCCTCCCGCCCGCGAGCGCCCCGCTGCCCGCGTCCGCCCCGGCGGAGGTGCGCGCCGATGCCGCCGAGAAGCCGCAGAAGGCGGCGAAGAAGGCGTAGCCTCCGCGGCCCGCGGCGCCTCACGCGGTTCCGGACCGTTGGGTTCACGGGTCAAAGCAGAGAGAAGCCTCACTCGTACGGGTTGGCCAGGTCGACGGCGCTCCATTCCAATCCGTCGTACCGCCAGATCGCCGGGCCCCAGACTCCGTCCGCCAGTCCGGCGCTCGTCCCGCCCACGGCGAACAGGTTCGTCGACGCGCTGCCGTGCAGATCGTGCACCACGGCGTCGTCTGCGACGTCCACCGCCTCCCACTCGGCGCCGTCGAAACGGGCCCACTCGAACCCCGCGCTCAGCACGTGCACGTCGTTCGCCGCTGATCCCCAGATCGTCGCGAACGCGCCCTCGCAGCAGCCGTCGTACAGGACGCTCTTCCAGTGCGCGCCGTCGAAGTGCGCGATCGACGTCCCGACGCACTCCTCGAACGGCACAGCGGACTCGCCTTCGCCCGCCGCGTAGACGTCGCCCGGGCCGGTGCTCCAGACGGTACGCGCGAACGGGATGTTTCCGAGATCCGCCTCGTCCGCCAATGGGAGCTCGTCGCTCCAGACTGCGCCGTCCCAACGGAGGATCCCTCTGTCCGCCAGCGGGTACCCGCCAGGGTCTCCGACGGCCCAGACGTCGGCGGACGAGCTGCCCCACACGTCGGTCAGGGCGAAGTCGCAGCCGGCGTCCCCGAGCTGCCACGTCGCGCCGTCGAAGTGAACGGTCGTACACCCCTCGCCGACCGCCCAGATATCGGTCGAGGAGTTTCCCCAGATACCGTGCAGAGCGACACCCGTGGGGCTCTCGACCTCTTCCCACGAATTGCCGTCGTACCGGATGATCGCCCCCCCGGATCCCACGGCGTAAACGTCGTCGGGCGAGGAGCCCCACACGGCGTCGAGCGCCGAAGTGATCGGCGACCCCATCCAACTCCAAGCGGTGCCGTCGAGCCGCGTGATCGCGCCTTCGTCCCCGACCGCGAAGGCGTCCGTCTCCGAGAAGACCCACACGGCGTGCAGGACTGGGCCCTCGGTCGCCGGATCGCCGGTGTCGGTGTCCGAATCCGTGTCGGTGTCGGTGCCGGCGTCTGAGTCGGTGTCAGAGTCCACGTCGCTTGCGTCGCTTGGGTCGCTTTTGTCGCTTGAGCAACCGACAAGCCAAGGGACGAAAGGGACAGAAGCGACAGAAGCGACCAGTGCAAAGAACCAGCGGGCCCGTGGCGCCGACAAGCGATCCGTTCTCGCAATCATCTCTCACCCCCGTGGTGGGGCGATCGTAGCACCGCGAAGCAGTGCGCGGCCGATTTTCGGCAACCTCCGGCGAGAACGGCCGATACAGGTGCAAGGCCGAACGTCGAGCTATATACTGCTCAGGAGGAACGATGATGGAAACGAGCGTTTCGATAGAGGAGGTTCGCCGCGCGATCCGGGAGCTCGCGGAGCAGTCCAAGGAGACGGACCGCCACCTCAAGAGCCTCGCCAAGCGGTTCGGCGATCTGGGAAACCGCCTGGGCGAGTTCGTCGAGGGGATGGTTCGGCCCGGGCTCGTTCGCCTTTTCCGTGAGCGCGGCCTCGAGCTCCATCAGACTTTCCGGGACATGTCGGCGCGCCAGGGCAAGGAGGCGGCGCAGATCGACCTCATGGCGATCGACGAGACCGTCGCGGTGGCGGTCGAGGTCAAATCGCGCCTCACGATCGAGGCTGTCGATGAGCATCTCAAGCGCATGGAGAAGTTCCGACGGCTGTTTCCGCGCTTCAGCGACCTGCGCGTCCTGGCGGCGGTCGCCGCGATGGTGATCGACGACGAGGCGGCGGCATACGCCGAAGCGAGCGGCCTTTTCGTCATCGGCCAGGCCGGCGACGACGCGGTGCTGCTCAACTCGGAGAGGTTCGAGCCTCGGGCCTGGTAGGATCCAGGTACACGCCCTTGCAGATCGTGACCGCCGGGCCGGTCATCAGCACGCTCCCGCTCTCGGTCCAATGGATGTCGAGCGGGCCGCCCGGTAGCCGGATGGTGACCGGCGCGCGCTCGAGCACCCCCTCGACGACCCCGGCCACCGCGACCGCGCACGCGCCCGTGCCGCAGGCGAGCGTCTCGCCGCAGCCGCGCTCCCAGACCTTCATCTCCGCCTCCCGCGGCCCGAGGATCTTCACGAACTCCACGTTCGTCCCATCCGGGAAGGCCGGCGCCAGCGAAACCCGCGCGCCCTCCGCGCGCCAGTCGAACGCGAGATCGTCGACGAACGCGATCGCGTGCGGGTTGCCCATCGACACGATCGTGAAAGCCCGGCCGCCCTCGACGACGCGAGGCGCCCCGAGGCGCGGGGAGCCCATGTCGACCTCGACGCGATCGCCCACGAGCTTCGTGCGGATGATCCCGGCCAGGGTCTCGAAGCGGAGCTCGCCCTTCGCCGTGATCCCCTCCTCGACGACGTAGCGCGCGGCGCAGCGGATGCCGTTGCCGCACATCTCCGCCTCGGAGCCGTCCTCGTTGAAGATCGACATGCGGAGATCCGCGCCCGCCGCGCGCCGCAGGACGATGAGGCCGTCGGCGCCGAGCCCGGTGTTCCTGTCGCACGCCCGCCGCGCGACCGCGGGGAGCTCGGCCGCGTCGGGCAGCGAGCGCCGGAGATCGTCGATCACGACGAAGCAGTTGCCGAGCCCGTGCATCTTCCTGAAAACGATTTCGCTCATCCGCTCCAGCCCCTCCCGGCCTACTCGGCGGCCGCGCCGGCGACCGCGCGCGTCGTCACGAGCCCCGAGAAATCGTCGAACAGCATCTCGCTCGTCCCCTGGACGAGCGTGTCCACGAACACCTCGATGGCGACGCCGCCCGCGGGCGCCGCCGGCGCATCCCAGTCCGCCGGGAGCGCCGGGTACGGGATGGAGCCCGGGAGATCGTCCCATGCCGTGACGCGCCACAGCTCGGCGCCGGTCGCCGCGTCCGAGACGACGAGCTGTCCCAGATCACGCCCGGTCGTCGGCAGGCACGAGAACCCGGCGCCGTCCCACGCGAGCGAGGCGGGCGCCGGGGGTGGCGTGCCGAGCACCCGCGGAAGATCCTCGTACCCGAGCCACGTTTCGAACCCGCGATCCACGAGGAAGGAGCGGGGCAGCCCGGCCGCCGGGCCCGCGTCGGCGGCGTCCACTTCGTCCTGCTCCGCGGCGCCGACGAGCAGGGGCGAGGCGTCCGCGAAGTCGCCCGAAGGCCACGGCGCTTTGAAGACGAACGTGTCGGCGTTCGGACGCGTGGCCTCCAACCACGCGGTCCCCTGGGTGCCGAGATCGAGGCCGAGGTACACGCCCTTGCGCTCGAAGGAGGACGGCACGCCCGCGAGGACGATATTCACGAAGACGGTGAGCGGCGTGTCGAGCGGGAGATCCACGTCCTCGATCGCGTCGCCGGGCGCGGGCGACAAGCCACCGACCAGTCCGAGGAGGCTCCAGGCCGCGGCGTCGTCCGCGGGATCGATCGTGCCATACGTCTCCATCAGCCCCGCGAGCGCGTACAGCGCGCCGGGTCGCGCCGGCACGGAGAGCGAAAACGCGCCGCCCTCTGTGTCGGGGCGCAGCTCGACGGAGTCCGAGCCGCGGGGCGCGAAGTCGCCGTCGCGGAACGGGAGGAGCGAGGCGATGGGCTCCCCGTAGAAGATCCGCGCGATTCGGTACTCGGTCGGCCCGGGCTCGAGCAGCGCGTCGAAACCCGTGAGCTCGCCCGAGACGGTCGCGGTCGCGCCCTCCGTCACGGCGCCCTCGGGCCGCAGGAGCAGCGTGGCGTTCGTCCACGCGAGCGCGAGCGTCGTCTCGAGCACGTAGCCGGGGGTCCAGGCGTGCACGTCGATCGCGCCCGAGAGCGTCGGATCGACGAACACGACGAGGCCATCCGCGCCGGTTTCCCCGAGGAGCGCGGTCAACGGATCGGCGCCCACCATCACATGGACGCCGGGGAGCGCCGCGCCGGTCGCCTCGTCGATGAAGTACAGGTTGAGGCAGCCGTCGATCGGCCCGCCGCCCACGCCGCCGCCCGGGTAGAGCTCGGGCTCGGGGGGGGAGTCGGTGTCGTCCGTGCCGGCGCCGCCGTCCGGGAAGATGGGGTGCACCTCGCCCCAGCACCCGCCGAGGGCGAGCGCCGCGAGCGCGACGACGGCGATGGCCCTGCTCATCGAGATCACCTCGACCGCATCCTAACGGGTTTGCGGCGCGGGAGTCTAGAGCGCGAACATGGACCGCCACTCGACTGTTGGTCGCCGCACCGAGCGAATCAGACGAAACCCTCGCGCCCGGCGCCGCCCATGACGTCGCTGTAGTAGACGATCGCGCCGCTGTCGCAATCCGGAGATATCCCGTACGGGCCGTTGGTCCAGAGGATGGAGTTGTAGACGACCGGCGGGGCGCCGGAAGTCGACCCCGCGTACCAGGACACGCCACCGGGAGCGTTGTTTGCGATCGTGCCCCTGGATTTCATCTCACGCAACGAATTCCAAGGGCAGTCGACCAGGCGGAACTTGTTCCGCTGCCCCGGTGGACTACTCCTATGTAGTTCTCGCCATTCCAAAAAGAACCACTCCTGGCGATCATCGAATCGTTGAGGCAGTCATCCTCCCACGCACTTCCGTCGTTTGGTGCTCCCTCGTAGTTGGCATGAAGGCAGTCCTGCACCCACTCGAAGACATTTCCAGCCATGTCACACAACCCCTGCTCGGTGTTGCCGTCTGGCTTGCTGCACACGTCCCACGTCCGCTCCTCGTCGCAGCCGGGCATGAAGTCGGCCATCACGCACAGGTCGCACGAAGGCTCCTCCTCGCCCCACGGGTAGGTCACGTCTTGACCCTGGCTCCGAGCCGCGTACTCCCACTCGGCCTCGGATGGCAGACGCCCGCCGGCCCAGGTGCAGAAGTCGACCGCCTGCTGCCAGTTGACGCAGTTGATCGGGCGGTCGTCTTCTTCCTGGAGATCCCAGTTGCAGTTCTCCAGGCTCGCCCAGGGTTCGTCGGTGTCGGGCTCATACCCCGGAGGCTGAGGCTCGGTGCAGATGCCTTCGAGGAAACAGCACCGGTACTGTGCGGCAGTCACCTCGGTGCGAGTCATCTCGAAGGACGGGACGGTCACTTCGTGGACGGGTAGGCACAATGTATCCATCGTGTCCTCCGGACCACCCATCATGAAAGTACCGCCTTCGATCCCAATCCACTCCACCTCGTCGCAGGCTTCGGTCTCGGTCTCGGTCTCGGTTTCTGTCTCGGTGTCGGTGTCGGTGTCGGTGTCCGTATCGTTGTCCGTATCCGAATCTGTGTCCGAGTCTGAATCGGCGTCACTCGCGTCCGGTCCGATGAGCGGCGGATTCTCGGCGCACGATGCCGTCCCGAGGAGAAGCGCTATCGAAATTAGTAAGGTGGCGCGCATGCTATTCTCCTGTCCCGCCATCGAAGTACTCGTAAGCACCCATGTCTGGATTCGGATCTCTGTACTCTCCTTCAATATCGGTTAGGGGTGCCGTCCCAGGGTTGGCGGCGTCAATGCAAGCTGAACCACTCTGAAGTCTGTAAACGGGATCCACAACTCCGTTAAAAAGTGGGTTGCTGCTGATGTTTCCCGCGAATCCCTCGCACCCGGCGCCGCCCATGATGTCGCTGTAGAAAACGAAAGCGCCTTCGGTGCAGTCCGGAGAAATCTCGTATGGGCCGTTGTTCCAGAGGATGGAGTTGTAGATGATGGTCGGCCAGCTGTCGTCCCCCAGTGAGTCGACGCCGCCGGTCTCGTTGTCTGCGATCGTGCAGTTTAGGAGAGCGAGCCTGGGGTCGTCGGAAAGGACAGCGGTCGCTATCGCCCCGCCCACCTGGGATCCGGTGGAGTTGTTGTCGAGCAGGCTGTTCTCCACCGTCGTGTACTCGGAATAGACGTACTGTCCGAAGAACGCCGCCATGGCGCCGCCGAGGCCGGCGGTGTCGTTGTCCCACCATCGGCTGGCGCGGTTGAAGGAGAAAGTGCACGCCTCGATCGACGGCGCGCCCATCCCGTCGACGGTCTGCCCGATGGACACGGCGCCGCCGGCGTACGCGTGGTTGCCGATGAAGGTCGAACCGACGATCTCTGCCGGAGAGTTCTGGTTGTGGATGCCGCCGCCGTAGTAGTACTTGGCGTAGTTGTCGACGAAAGTGCAGCCGTCTATCGTCGGTCCGTCTCCGCTCCACGGAGCCCATCCCCAGTTGAGGATCGCGCCGCCCGCGAACGCGGCGTTGGGCTGGACGAAGACCAGCTCGTTGTCAGCCGTCTCGAAGGTGCAGTTGACGACGTCGGGCGCGGCGAAGACGTTCGCCATCGCGCCTCCCCACCACGCCATGTTGTCGTAGAAGGTGCAGTTCGCGATCTTCGGCGAGGAGAACACGTTGACCATGCCGCCGCCCCAGCGATCGAGCCCGGGATCGCCGTTCGCCCTGCCGCCGATCACGTGGAAACCGTCGAGCGTGGAGATCGAAGCGCCAGTGACGACGTGTTGAGTTCTCGTTTCCATGTCGGCCGGATCGTCTTCTGCCGCGCCGATGATCCGCGTGATATTGGACTCCCATTCACGGTCCTCACGCGAACCTTCCCAACCGTAGCTCTCAGGCGGATTTCCGCCGGAGAAACCTCCGTACACGTGGACGCCTGGCATCAATTGGATCGTGTCGGAAACATCAGTTTCGAAAACGTAGTAGTCGCCCTGCGCGACCCACACCTCGCAGTACCCAACGGCTCCAGTCGGATCGTAGATCTCGGCCGCTGCCGCGTTGATCCCGTCCTGAAGATCGGTGTAAGCGGTGTCCCAGGTGTCACCGTCGCCCGCCATTTCGGGCGGGAGGTTCCCGTTCACGCGCTTGACGCAGGGGCGGCAATCGTAACGCAGTAAAAGCACCTGGGGCGTCGGAGTTTCCGCGGTTTCGGTCCCGGCCGTAGGCGTGACCGATTCTGGCTCGTCGAGGATTGGTTCGAGAACGTAATCATGGAAAGTTTCCTCGAGCGGCGGATTGGCGTCGACCAGGCAGTCTGGTGGGATATCGCCTTCGTCGTTGATGCGCATAAGCAGCGGATCCTTGTCAATGAAGGCACCGTCAGAGTAGTACCCGCTCACGATCAGTCCACCGCCTGGTGTGCTGACCACTCCGGTCGCCCAGGCGAATGCGTTGTCGCCGATCGCATCCGGGTTCAACTCGCGCTGCCATTCGGTTTCTAGAACCCACTCGCCTAGGATGTTGCGGTTTTCTCTCAGTCTGATGACCTGCAATTCTTCCTCTGCCCAGAGGGAAAAGGGAGGTTGGACGTGCGCGCTCCCGACGATGGAAAATGATCCGTCCGGGTTCTGGACGACGCCTGCCGCGACAAAGGCTTCTCCATCCGTACCGTAGCCCAACAACTTGGTCCACCGCTCCGATCCGTCCACTGGATCGAGTCGTGTGAGAACCATGTTGGTGTCCCATCCGCCATCTATAAACCAGAAATCACCGACGGCGAGGTAACCATCGGGTTGACCCTCCGCGTCTTTCATCTCGATGATATCTCTGAGTTCCACGTGGCCATTTATAGTAGGTGATACTAATGATGAAAGTGTGGACTGCCATTGAGGCGTGCCATCGGACATGATCTTGAAGACAATCCCATCTCCATTCGCAGAATATCGTCGCGTGACGCCAGCAACAACGTAGCCACCGTCAGAAGTCGCGGAGATCGCCATCCCCACGTCGGTTTCGTCGTCTCCTTCGCCAAAAACTTCGATCCATGCCAGACCGCAGGGTTCGAAGGGCGTCCGTAGAGTTTTTGCGATGAAGGCGACAGAACCACCAGGTTCTCCTACGCTTCCAGTAAAAACAAACTCGTCGTCGTCAGTGGGGACCACGTCGCTGGCGGGGCCTAGCTCGGTGTAATCGCACTGCCATGAGACGGTTCCAGCGCTCGGCTCGAGCTCCAAGAGCCATGCACCCGGACCTGCTGCAGGATATCCCCCGGCCACGACCAAGCTCTACAGGAGTCCGTCCGCGTCTACGATCGGAGCGACGGAATGCGCAAACGCAGATGACCCATAGAGGTTCGACCAGATGTAGTCCCCGCCCGGATCGATGAGCGCGACCCATGCCTGGGTCGAGTCATCATCGCTGTACGAGTTGGAGTGGCCGGCGATGGCGATCGCCTTGCCGAGCGTCGGGTCTTCGACCCAGGCGACCGATTCGATGACGTCGTTCTGGCTGGCGGAGTAGGCGTTCACCCACTGCGCCTCAGCGGGAAGCGGTGGCAGGAGGATCAGCCCGAAAAGGAGAATCCCCCCCCGAATCAATCCCGAGCCGATCCTCTTCGAACGCGCGGCGCGCATCGAGCTTGTCATGACGGCCCCCCCTTGCAGGAATGTAGATGATAGAAATTCTATCACGAAAAAAAAGCGCGGGGGCGGCCGATTCGTTTGCTCGATGTGGGTCGCGTCCGATAGCGCGCCTCGGCTTTTCCGCAGTGCGGCGCGCTGGTATAGTGCGTCCGATGACACAGGCGACACGGATGCTCCTCGCCGAGGGGTTGATCACCCGCGACGAGCTCGAGAGAGCGCTCACGCTCAAGGCCGCGCGAGGCGGCACCGCGAGCCAGTACCTCGTCGGCGCGGGCGCGATCGGCTCCGAGGAGCTCGTCCGCTTCATGGCGCGGCGCTTCCCGATCCCGCGGTGGCAGCGGCAGCGGGTCGCGCTCGTGCCGCCGCTCGTGCTCGCGTCCATACCCGCGGCGCTCGCCCGCGCGCTCCGCGTGGTCCCGGTGGCGCGGCGCGAGGGCGTGCTGACGGTGGCGATCACCGATCCGACGGAGGGGCACGCCCTCGAGGAGGCGTCCCGCGCCGCCGGCGGCCGGATCGAGACCGTGCTCGTGTCGGAGGAGGACATGGCGTTCGCGATCGAGCACCACTACGGGCGCCAGAGCCAGCCGCTCGAGCCGAACGCCGAGATCCCGCTGCCTCTGACGCGGCGCGTCACGCGCCGGATGTCCGTGGTGAACGTCGACGCCGTAGCCCGGGAGGCAGCGTCGCCGTCGGGAGGGACGATCGAGGAGGCGATCGACGCGATCCCCCTCGTCCGGAGGGCCGTCACCGCGCCGCCCGCCGTCGCCGCGCCGCCTGAGCCGAGACCGGACTACGACTCGTGGCACGCGGCCCCGGTCGCCCCGGTCCATGAGCCCCGCGGTGAGGAGGAGGAGGAGGAGCGCCCGAACGAGGCGGCGGCACCCGCGCCGGCGCGGCAAAGGAGCGAGGGCGAGATCATCGCGGAGATAGGCTCGGCGGCGGATCGCGACGCGGTCGTGGCGCTCGCCCTGGACTACCTCCGGCGCTTCGCGTCGCGCGCGGCGTTCTTCACGGTGAAGCGCGGCGAGATCCGCGGGTTCGACATCGTGGACGAGGTCGGCCACCGGGACGCGGCGCGCTCCCTCTGGATCCCGCTCGCGGCCCCGTCGACCTTGCGCCGGATCTCCGAGGAGCGGCAGGTGTACTCCGGGCCCCTCGACAAGACCACCGCGGACGCGGTGCTGTCGGCCGCGCTCGGCGGCAGGCCGGAGCGCGTGATCGTGCTGCCGATCGTCCTCAAGGGGAAGGCCGTCGGGCTGCTCATGGCCGACGGCTTCCAGTCCGCCGTGCCGCCGCGGGCCCGCCTCGAGCGGCTCTCCGACGCCGTCGCCGAGGCGTTCACGAGGCTGATCGCGCGCGGCAGGGATCGATGACGGGAGCTCCCGCGCCTCCGAGAAACATGTGGGCGCGCCTCCGGTACGTCTGGCTCGTCAATTTCGTCGCGGCGTTCGCCGCGCTCGCCGCGGTGAAGGTGGGGTTGATCGCCTACAACATCGCCTCGCCGGGCGCGAGCGGCACGGAGCCCGCGTACAAGTACGTGCTCAAGGCGTTCTTCGTCCTCGGCGGCGACGTGCTCGGCGCGGCGCTGCTCGCCGCTGCCGTCGCCCTCCTGTGCGCGCCGTTCGAGCGGCTCGACTGGCGGCGGGGCTCGACGGCGATCTCGATAGGCGTGCAGTGGCTCCACGGGGTCTTCGCCCTCGTGAGCGGCCTGTGCACGGTCTTCCTCGGCGGCCTCCTCAACAAGCAGGCGATCGACCTCGCGATCATGAGCGCGCCCGAGGGATCGTCGACGGTCGGCGGCGGCATGCTCCACTCCTTCTCCGTCTACTTCACCTGGCAGAGCGCCGTCCTCCTGATCGCGATCTCGGCGATCTCGGTGGGCGGCGTGCTGCTCGCCCCGCGCCTCCTGGGGAAGCTCGTCGGGCGTCGCCGCAAGATCGTCTCGATCGCGCTCGCCGCGGAGGCGGTGATCACGGTCGGCGTCCTGCCGTTCCTCGTGGCCGGCGAGATTGGCGGCATCCGGATCCCGACGTACGGCCTCGAGAAGAGCCCGGGCGTCGAGCTCGCGTGGTCCTACGTCAAGGGGGACGCAGCCGCACGGCGCCTCTCGAAGGAGCTCGTCCCGGATCAGTTCCGGTTCGACTTCGCGGGCACTCTGCGGCCCGACGAGATCACGCCGTCGCCGCTTCGCCACGCCGTCGCGAGGCGGACCAACATCGTGTTCGTGGCGATGGAGTCGATCGGCGCGCCCTACCTGGCCGGCGAAAGGACGCCGATGCCGTTCCTGCGCGAGCTCGGCCGCCGGGACGACGCGCACAGGCTCGCCGCCCACTACTCCACCTGGTCGCTCACGACCAAGGCGTTCTTCTCGATGTTCTGCGCCGAGCTGCCGTACCCCCACTACCAGTCGATCACGATGGTGAACCCGTCGATCCCGTGCCGCAGCCTGTCCGAGGTGCTGCACGACGCGGGGTACCACACGGCCTACGTGACCCCGTCGGACATGGCGTACGATCGCAAGGAGCGGTTCTTCCGCCACCGCGAGTTCGACGAGATCCTCGACATGAAGAACATGCCGGGCCGGGAGTCGTGCTGGAAGGACGCGTGGGGGCTCGACGAGCGCACGGCGGTCCGAAACATCCTCGAGATCGCCGCGCGGCGGAGGGATCGGCCGTTCTTCGTCTTCTACGAGATGGTGGCGGGGCACCACCCGTTCCTCGCCAGCGCCGAGCACGAAAGGAACCCGCTGCCGGAGCGGTTCGACAACTACAGGCGGGTGCTCGGCTTCATCGACGATCGCGTGCGCGACATCGCCGAGGGGCTCGAGCGGCTCGGGCTCGCGGACGAGACGCTCCTCGTCGTGATGGCCGATCACGGCGACGGCCACGGCCGCTACGAGGGGCGGAACGTATGGCAGCCGGTGATCCAGGTGCCGGTCGTGCTCGTCGGGCCGCAGCTCGCGGGCGCCTCGGGACAGACCGACTTCGTGACGTCGCACCTCGATCTCGCGCCGACGATCCTCGGGCTCGTCGGCCTCGCGGCGCCGTGCACGATGAAGGGCCGCAACCTCATGGAGGACAACACGCCGCGCGTCGCGCTGTTCGGCGGGCGCCCGCCGAAGTTCCAGCTCGGGCTGGCCGACGGGAAGTGGAAGTTCATCTGGGAGGATCGGGAGCGGACGATGCTGTTCGATCTCGAGGCGGACCCGGCGGAGGCGCGCGATCTCTCGGGGGACTTCCCGGATCGCGTGCGGCTCTACGAGCGCACGATCGACGCGTGGTCCGCCTTCTCGACGAACCTCATCGAGAACTACCCGGCCGTGTTGTCGCGCAGCGGCTGCAAGCCGTAGGAGCTCGGCCCGCTAGGGCGTGTCCCACGTCATCTTGCTCTTCCCCTTCTTCGACGGCGGGGCCTCGCCGTCGTCCGCCTGGCCGTACGGGGACGCCGGTTGCGGGCCCGCGGGGGGTTGTGCCGCCGGTGGTGCGGCGGCGGGCGCGGGCGCCGAGGGCTTGCTCGGCTTGGAGGGGGTATCGTCGCTCATGTAGGGGTTGTCGTACGGGTTCGACGGCAGCTTCCCCTTCGGAGGGTTGTACCCCTTGGGCGGCGCGCTCGGCTTCACGAACGTGGAGCCGCCGGCGGGGGCCACCTCGGGCTCCACTGCCCCGGACGCGGGCTCGCGGCTCCGGGCCAGCTGGCTCACGAGCGCCTCGCGATCGGATCTGCACTCGTCGGACGCCTCGGGGATGAGGCCGATCTCCTCGATGATCTTCTCGGCGCCCGCGGGATCGTTGCCCTTCTGGATGATCGCCGCGCCCTTGGCGACGAGCTCCTCGCACAGCGCCTTGGACATCTTCGCCACCTGCTCGGCGTCGTAGTAGCGGCTCGAGCGCGGGATCTTGGCGAGGTTGTCGACGGCCTCACGCCAGTTATTGGCCTGCTCCGCGGCGAGCGCGGCCACCAGCGCGGCCTGCGCCTCCATCTCCGCGATCGCGGTGTTCTTCAGCTCGCGCAGCCCCGCGTCGTCGGGCTTGAGCTGCTGGGCC
The DNA here is from genome assembly GCA_023229365.1 of Pseudomonadota bacterium. Lineage (NCBI taxonomy): Bacteria > Pseudomonadati > Pseudomonadota > Pseudomonadota bacterium. The sequence continues at coordinate 14,878 of JALNZK010000015.1, forward strand.
TGCGCGAAGAGCCGCGCCGCCTCGGCCCAGGCCTCGTCCTGCATCTGGTCCTTGCCGGCCTCCATGAGCTCCTCGAAGCTCATCGGCGCGGTCCCGGGGGCGTCCGTCGTCGCGACGCCTTCGTCCGAGGAGCGGCCGAGCAGGATCGCGATGACGATCGCGGCGGCCGCGAGCACCCCGAGCCCGGCGAGGATCAGGAAGAGCCGGTTGGACTTCGCCTTCTGCGGCGGCGGCGGCGCGGCGGCGGCCTCCAGGGGAACGTACTCGTAGGGCTCGCCGGGCGCGACGAAGCGGAGCTTCACGATCCCGAGCTCGATGACGTCGCCGGACTTGAGCAGATAATCGTCGCGGCGCGTGCCGTTGATCAGGATCCCGTTGATGCTGTCGAGATCCGAGATCGTCCACGCCTGCTCGTCGCCGTCGAGCCGGGCGTGGGCCCGCGAGATCGACGGGTCGTCGATCCGGAGGTTCGCCTCCTCGGAGCGGCCGATGACGTACAGGTTGACGGTGAGATCGTACTCGGCGCCCGCCTCCGGGCCGGCCACCATCACGAGCCGGGCGTGCGGCGTCACCTTGCCGATGCCGGCCGTGTCCCCGGGGTCCATCTGGCGCCCCATCGGGACGCCGGCCGAGACGTCCGTGCGGATGGAGAGGTTGTAGTCCCCTATGTAGATCTGGTCGCCCGGCACGACCTTGTGCGCCTGGTCTCCGACGACCGGATCGCCGTTGACCTTCGTGCCGTTGCGGCTCCCGAGATCCATGACGAGGAAGCTCGAGTCGCCGCTGCGCGTGAGCCGCGCGTGCTGGCGGGACACGTTCCTGTCCGTGAGACGGATCGTGTTGCCTTCCTTGCGGCCGACGCTGATCTCGTCCCGAATCAACGGGACGATCGTCGTCTTGCCTTCGTCGTCGCAAATGACGAGCTTGAACATCGGGACGTAACCGCTCCCCTACGGTGCAAAACTCATTGAGGCCCGATAACTTACCCCTGTGCATGTGCCTGTGTCAACGGCGTCGCGCCACACGATCATTCGCATTCCATCCGCCCGCGGTAGACCTGCTGCCGCGCGTTGCGGCGCAACTCGAAGGCCGCCGTCCACCCGGAGCCGTCGAAGGCCAGATCGCCGTTCGAGGACGGGTTGGGGTTGTTCGACAACAGCACCGGGACCGACGCCATCGCGCCGTCCGCGTCGAGCACCGACGCGAACGCCTGATCCTCGCAGTTCGAGTCCACGCACTCCAGGGTCCCGTTCGCGCGGTTGCCGAACCACAGGACGCCGTACCTGGCGCCACTCCACGCGGGGACCGGAAACGACTCGTCGGAGATCGTCCACGTCAGGCGGTTCGGCTCGCCGAGGAGCGCGCCGGTGCCGGTCAAGAGGTGGGAGAACACCTCGTAGTCCTCCACCGTCCTGCGGACCCAGGTGACCAGGAACCCCCCGCTCCCGGCGACGATCCGCGGGAAGCGGGTGTCGACGCCCTGATCCACGACGACCGGCTCGCCGGCGGGGGCGCCGGCGAGGGACATGGGTGCCGCGAAGATGGTGCTCAGGTCCTCGTCGCGCCACACCGCGACGGCGACGTCGCCGCTCACCGCGAGCGCGACGTCCGAGGAGTTCGCGGAGATGGCCGCGTCACCCGAGATGATCTGCGGCGTGCCCGGCACCCCCGCGGCGGAAACGGTGGCGGACATGAGGCGCATCGCGTCCGTGGCGTCGCTCTCCCCAAAGGCCGCGAGCCACCCGTCCGGCGTCTTGGCGATCGCGGGTCGGCCGCGCATGGCGCGGTTCGAGGTCGTGAGCCGTATCGGGTCGGCCGCGGCGGGCGTGCCCGCGGCGTCGAGCGCCGCGAAGGCGACCTCGACCGAGCACGAGGGGGGGGCGTCCGGGTTGCACGCGGTGTCCCAGCGGCTGTCGAGCCACAGGAGGCCGAACGCCCCGTCCCGCGCCGCCACGGCGGGCAGGAGCGCGTTCGCGGAGGACGCGAACGGCTCGACGGGCGCGATCGCCGGCGCGAGCGGGTCGTACGGGGTGACCTGGATCCGCCACTGCTCGGGCATGCCGTCCTCCTGCGGATCGTACGACCAAACGATCAGCCCCGACGCGCCCAGGAGCTCGACGTCGGGCGTCCGGCCGTCGCCGTCGCCGCTCGTCTCCGCGTTGAAGACATCGACGGTGCAGAGGGCGGGGAGGTCCGGCGGGGTCTCGTTCTCCCCGGTGTCGGTGTCCGTATCCGTGTCGGTGTCGGCGTCGGTGTCGGTGTCCGTATCCGTATCCGTCCCGGAATCGTATCCCGAATACTCGTCCTCGCCGCCGCCGCACGAGAGGAAGAGCGCCGCGAGCGCGAGCAGAGAGCAGCCGCGAGGGCGATCGACGAGGGTCATGTTTTTACCCTTTCTGAAAAGAAACCGTTGAATTGAACGTAATCTAAATGTACGAAATTCACCTGATGGCAACACCCTTTTTTCAGCGCCTCGCCCTTCCGCTCGTCGTTCTTGGGCTGGCCGCCCTCGGCTGCGCGGGGGTCGTCGACAAGTGGGAGGGGACCGTGGACGCCTCCTTCCGCTACCGCACGGCCGAGAAGCAGACGATCGTCGGCGACGTCCAGAAGGGCTCGCTCGCCGAGCGAGCGGGGCTCCTGCGCAATGACGTCGTCGTCGCGGTGGACGGCGTCGACGTGACGAGCGCGACCGCAGAGCAGGTGCTCGCCGCGGTCCGCGGGCCGTCGGGCAGCATCGCGCGGCTGACGGTGTCGCGCGACGGCGGGCTCGTGGAGGTGGCCGTCGAGAGGACGCCGCGCGCGAGGGCGGACGCCTTGGGGAAGGCCGCTGCGGGATCGTCCGAATGACACCCGACATCCGAGGCTCATGCGCCCACAGCTCGCACACCGGATAGGCACCTGCATCGTCGTCGTGGCGCTCGCCGCGTCCGTGTACATCGCGTTCTTCAAGGTCGGCGGCGGCGGCTTCGGGCAGGGCCCGGAGCGGCGGGTCGAGGCGCCCGTCCCGGAGGCCTCCGCGGACCTCCCGGACGACGGCAGCTCGCTCCGCTCGACGTACAGGACCATCAACCTCGTCCAGAAGCACTACATCGACCCGACGCGCATCGATCCCCGGGCGATGCTGCTCGCCGCCATGCGGGCGGTGCAGGAGTCGGTCGCGGAGGTGATCGTGCGGGAGGACGGGGACGCGCTCGTCGTGGGGCTCGGTGCCGAGGAGCGCCGCTTCGCGCTCGGGGACGTCGGGACGCCCTGGATCCTGCTGCAGCGGATCCGGGAGATCTTCGCCTTCATGCAGGCGCGCCTCTCGAGCCAGGACGTCGACTTCCAGGAGATCGAGTACGCCGCGATCAACGGCATGCTGGAGCGGCTCGATCCGCACACTTCGCTCCTGCCGCCCGACGTGTACCGCGACATGAAGGACAAGACGCAGGGGAACTTCGGCGGGCTCGGCATCGTGATCTCGATCCGCGACGGGGTGCTCACGGTCATCTCCCCGCTGGACGGGACCCCGGCCGCGATCGCGGGGCTCAAGGCGGGCGACCAGGTCCTGAAGATCGGCGAGGCGTCGACCGTGAGCATGCCGCTCAACGACGCGGTGAACCTGATGCGCGGCGAGCCCGGCACGAAGGTCTCGCTCACGGTCCTGCGCAAGGAGTGGGCGGAGGCGCGGGAGTTCGTGCTGACGCGCGCGATCATCGAGGTGAAGAGCGTCGAGACGAAGATGTTCGCGGATCGCGTCGGCTACGCCCGGATCAAGGACTTCCAGGCCAACACCGCCGCGGATCTCGAGAAGCAGCTCGCGGACCTCGAGAGGCGGGGCGCGACGTCGCTGGTCCTCGACCTCCGCAACAACCCGGGCGGGCTGCTCACCGCGGCGAACGACGTCTCCGACGTCTTCCTGAAGAAGGGCGTGATCGTGACTACCGCCGGGCAGGGGCCGGACGAACGGGACTCCCGCCGCGCGGCCGATTCCGGGCGCGAGCCGACCTGCCCGGTCGTGGTGCTCATCAACTCGGGGAGCGCGAGCGCCTCGGAGATCGTGGCCGGGGCGCTCAAGAACAACGGGCGCGCGCTGCTCGTCGGCCAGCGCACGTTCGGCAAGGGATCGGTCCAGGTCCTGTACGACTTCGCCGACGGCTCGGCGCTGAAGCTGACCACGGCGCAGTACCTGACGCCGGGCGACATCTCGATCCAGTCGATCGGCGTCGTGCCCCACGTCGAGCTCCTCCCCATGCGCGCGGACGAGGAGGTGATCGATCTGAAGGTGGACGCGGGATACCGCGAGGCCGATCTCGATAGGCACTTCGAGGGCGACGGCGCGGCGGACGTGCGCATCGGCCGTCCGGACGCGAGCCTGCTCTACCTCTGGAAACCGGAGAGGGCGCCCGGGAAGGGGGCCGACGGCGAGGAGGACGACGGCGCGCCACAGGTCCCGAAGGACGACGACGACGGGGAGCCGCCGGCTCCACGCGACGGCGAGGGCGAGGTCGGGCCGGACACCGAGATCGACGTCGCGCGGGATCTCGCGGCCGCGATGGCCGGGGCGCGCACTTCCGCGATCGACGTCGAGGGGATGAGGGCGTTCCTCGAGCGACGTGCCGAACGGGAGCGGGGAAGGCTCGTCGAATCGCTGCGCGGGCTGGGCGTCGACTGGCGGGTCGGCGAGGGCGACGGGGCGGCGGCGGTCTCGGCGGCGATCGGGTTCGCCGGCGGCAACACGCTCCGCGCCGGAGAGAAGATCGTGCTCGAGATCGCCGTGACGAACCTCGGCCCGAAGCCGCTGTACAGGCTCCTCGCGACGACGCGCTCCGACTTCCGGGCGATCGACGACCGCGAGATCGCGTTCGGCCGCGTCGGCCCGTCCGAGACCGTGAAGCGGACGCTCGAGATCAAGGTGCCGAAGGACGCGCTCGCGCGAGTCGACGACGTGATCGTCTCGTTCGAGGACGCCGCGCACAACGCCATCGCGCCCCTCGCGGCGCGGTTCGCGGTGCTCGCCAAGGACCAGCCGCGGTTCGCCTACGGCGCGCAGATGAACGACACCGCGGCGGGGAACGGGGACGGGCTGCTCCAGAAGGGCGAGCGGGTCTCCATCGTCCTGGATCTGGAGAACGTCGGCGCCGGGAAGGCGCTCGACGCCTACGCGACGCTGGCGAGCCTCTCCGGAAACGACGTGTTCCTGACCAGGGGCCGGGAGAAGCTCGGCGAGGTGGAGAGAGGCGCGCGCCGGCAGGTGGTGTTCGAGTTCGAGGTGCGGCCCGCGTTCCAGGGGGACAAGGTGCGGCTCGAGCTGGCGATGATGGACGCGGATCTCCACGTCTACGTGGCGCAGCGCCTCGAGTTCCCCCTCGTGCCGCCCAGAGCGGTCGCCGCGGCCGAGGAGATGGCCTCCGTCGTGCGGGATCGGGTTCCGGCGCGAGACGCCCCGGCGCCGGACGCGCGGATCGCGGCGCTCCTGCCCCGGGCGAGCGTCTACCCGCTGCGGGCGCGGGTCGACGGCTTCGCGCGGCTCGACCTCGGCGACGGGCACGTCGGGTGGGTGCTCGGCGCGGACGTGGCGCCCGCGAGCGCGGCCGAGCCGTCGCCGCCCGCCGACATCCGGATCCAGTCGCCGCCCGCGGTCGCGCTCGACGCGGTGGCGGCGGTCGTCACGCGGGGGACGGTCCGCATCTCGGGGCGCGCGTCCGACTCCGACAAGGTGCGCGACGTGTACATCTTCGTCGGTGACGAGAAGGTCTTCTTCAAGGCGAACACCGATCCCGCGAACCCGGGAGAGCTCTCCTTCGCCGCGGACGTGGCGCTCGAGCCCGGCATGAACTTCGTCACCGTCGTCGCGGAGGAGTCGGCCGAGCTCGACGCGCGCCGGGTGATCGCCGTGCGGCGCGACCGCGTCGACGGGATGCCGTTCATCCGCTCGCGAAGCCTCAACGGGCCGGCGGAGACGCTCGGGGTCCTGCCGTCGACGAGGCCGTGATCCGGGGTCAGCCGAGGTACTCGCGGACCGCCGCGGCGAGCGCGCGCACGTCGTCGGCGTCCACGCGCGAGCTCGTCGCGAACCGGAGGCCCCACCACCCGGGCGGGTAGGTCGCGATCCCCAGATCGCCGAGGAACTCGACGAGGCCGGACATCGTCCTGTCCGCCGTCTCCTCTACCGAGCAGAAGACGAGGTTCGTGTGCACCTGCGCCGCGTCGACGCGCACGCGCGAGATCTCTGCGAGGAGCCGGGCGAGCAGCTTCGCGTTGTCGTGATCCTCGTGCAGGCGCGCGACGCCGTCCCCGAGGGCGAGGATGCCGGCCGCCGCCAGCACGCCGACCTGGCGCATGCCGCCGCCCATCCGCTTGCGCAGGCGCTTCGCCTCGGAGACGAACGCCGCCGGGCCGCACAGGAGGCTCCCGACCGGCGCGCCGAGCCCCTTGGACAGGCAGAACATGACGCTGTCCACCTCGACCGCGAGCGCCGCGGCCTCGACCCCGAGGGCGAGCGCCGCGTTGAACAGCCGCGCGCCGTCGAGGTGCACCGCGATCCCGACGCCCCGGGTGAAGGCGCGCACCTCGCGCATCGCTTCGAGCGGCATGACCGAGCCGTCGGCGAGCGCGTTCTCGAGCACCACGAGCCGCGTCCGCGGGTGGTGCACGTCGTCGTCGATCCGCACGCGCTTGGAGATGTCCTCGACCGTGAGGTACGGCGCGCGCCGGGGCTCGACGGCGCGGATCTGCACCCCGAACAGGGCGCCCGCCGCGCCCGCCTCGTGATCGACGACGTGCGCGGTCTCGGCGACGATCACCTCGTCGGACGGCCGCGTGTGCACGCCGATCGCGCACTGGTTCCCGAACGTGCCGCTCGGCACGAACAGGGCGGCCTCGAGCCCGAGCCTGTCGGCGGCGAGCCGCTGCAGGCGGTTGACGGTGGGATCTTCGTCGCAGACGTCGTCGCCGAGCTCGGCATCGCGCATGGCGTCGCGCATCGCCTCGGTCGGCAGCGTCATCGTGTCGGAGCGGAACTCGCGGATGCGCATGGGCGTGCTCAGAACTCCGTCGGGAGCATCTGAACGCAGGTCATCAGCGAGCCCCAGTCGCAGCTCTCCAGCGAGAGCATGCAGTCGGCGTACGCCTGAAGCTCCTCGTCGACGAGCGACGAGGCCATCACCTGGCAGCCCCACACGCAGTCCTCGGACATCATGCCGATGCAGACCCCGACGTCCGCGTCGATGTCGCCGTACCGTGTCTTCACGTGCACGCACTCCTCGTCCTCGCCGCACTCCGAGGTGTCGGTGCACGTCTCGTCCGCGCAGATCGTCGCCGCGCAGGCCTCGCCCTCGGGGCAGCCCCAGCCGTCCTGGAGGCAGCGGCCCGCCTCGGCGCACCCCTCGAGGTCCTCGTCGACCGCGCCGTCGCAGTTGTCGTCGCGGCCGTTGCACAGCTCGTCGCCGCCGCACAGCGAGCACGCCGCGCGCGTCGGCAGGCAGTAGCCGTTCACGTGCTCGAAGTCCGTCCCGCACGTGTCTTCCGCCGCGGCCTCGACGCAGAGCTGCGCGCCGAGCGCCGGGAGCGGCTGGCACTTCCAGCCGTCCGCGCAGTCGTTGTCGGTGCGGCACGCGTTGCACGCCGTGCCGTCGCAGTCCGCCGTGCACGCGTCGGACGGCGCGAAGCAGGTCGCGGCGTCGGCGCACGTGCCGTTCGCCATCTGCACCGCGCGGTAGGCGTTCACGAGCCCGTTGCCGTAGAACGGCGAGAAGCCGCCCGACCACGCGCCCCACACCGGGTCGATCTCGGTCGCCGAGTCGGCCAGGACCTGCCGCGCCTGCGCGGCCGTGATCGCCGGGTTCGCGGACAGGATGAGGCCGACGACGCCCGCGACGAACGGCGTGGCCGAGGAGGTGCCGCCGAAGTAGTTCGTGTACTGCGGATCCTCGGCCGCGTCGACCGACGTGTCGACGGTCGTGATGCCGTTCAGGCCGCCGTTCGAAGGAGCGGCCACGTCGACCGTGTCGCCGTAGCTCGAGTAGTACGACTTGAGCCCCTGGTCGTCGACCGCGGCCACGCCCACGACGTTCGGGTGCGAGACGTACGTGTCCTCGCTCACGTCGTAGTTGCTGTTTCCGGCCGCGAACAGGATGACCGTGCCGAGCCCGCCGCGGCCGTCCGTCTCCGCGTAGTCGAACGCCTCGGTCACGACCGTCGAAAGCTCCGGGTTTCCGGAGACCGCGCCCTCGAACTGCGGGTCCTCGCCGGCCGGCCCCCAGCTGTTGGAGATCACGCCCGCGCCGAGATCCACGATATCCGTGAACAGCGTCGCGAGCACCGCGTCCGACGCCATGAAGCCGCCCGAGGTCGGGAGGCCGCTGTCGCCGGAGGCCGGATCCCAGAAGAGCGCCGGGAGGAGCGTGCAGTGCGGGCAAACGCCGGACACGCCGAAGCCGTTGTCGCCGCGGGCGGCCGCGACGCCGCCGCAGCAGGTGCCGTGGCTGGCGATGCCGCCCATGTACGGGTCGCTGAGGTGGGACTCCCAGTCGTCCGGGTAGTTGTACGGCCCCAGCGTGACGTTGGGCGCGATATCGGGGTGGTTGATGTTCACGCCGTCGTCGAGTACCGCGATCACGGACGTCTGGACGCCCATGGTGACGTCCCACGCTTCGGAAACGCGGGAGTCGACCCCCTCGATCGACAGCTGGGTCGCCCCGTCCTTGATCTCCGGATCGACCTGCCCGTGGTTCTGGAGGTGCCACTGGTGGGCGAACATCGTGTCGTCCGGCGTGAAGCGCTTCTCGTAGATGCGGATCATGTCGAGCTCCGCGTGCACGCCCGGTATCGCGTTGAGCTCGAAGAGCGCGTCGAGCGCGACCCAGGGATCGCCGTCCTCGGCGACGCGCAGCGCGCCCCTAGACCAGCCGAGCTCGCGCACGGACGCGAAGCCGCGCGCTTCGACGACGTCGCGGGCGGCCTCGATCGCCGCCCTCTCCGTCGCCCGGATCACGATGTCGCCGTTCGCCGCCGCGACCCGGCCGAGCGCGTCCACGAACGTGGGCAGCGGCCGCTCGTGCTTGCCCAGCCGATACGCGATCATGTCGCTGAGCGCGTCGACCGTGTTGCGCAGGAACACCGCGCCGCCGCGCGCCATCACGGCCGTGCCGTACCGCGCCTCGTAGTCCGCGGTCTCCTCGCCCGGATCGATCGCGACGACGCTCGGCGCCCAGGAGTAGCCCGGCGGCGGGAGGTGCGCAGAGCGCAGGGAGCCCATGTCCATCATGCTGCCGAAGCACTGGCACATGAGATCGCAAGGCGCCTCGGTGTCCGGATGGGCGAGCCAGCCGCCGCACCCGGCGACGTCGGCGCACGCCTCCTGCGAGGTGCAGCACCGGAAGTTCGGGGTGACGTCTCCCCAGTACATCCCGCCGAGCCCCATCGTGCAGCTGGCCGTGCACTCGTCGAGCGTCATGGGGCAGCCCGGGGCGGACGCGCCGCCGCACTCCTCGAGCCGGGCGCACGCCTCCTCGCACGTCGCGAGGCAGTCGGTCGGGAAGCCGGCCGGATCCCCGCGGTCGCAGAAGCCACCGCCGTCCGGCCCCGCGTCCGCGTCGGAGTCGGAATCGGTGTCGGTGTCGGTGTCCGTGTCGGTCCCGGCGTCGGCGTCCGCCGAGCCGCCGCCGTCGTCGCAGCCCACGGCGGCGACCAGGGCCCACGGGGCGACGAGCAGCCCGAGCCGGCGAATGGTGCGCGTGAATCGAGTCATGGTTCCCTCCTCAGGGTTTCCGGAATGAGCGTCGAGAACGTCGAGAACGGGTCATCTTATCCAGTTCCACGACCGCGGTCATCAGGTTCAGGAGATGGGCCGGAAGGGGGGGCGGCGGGCTCAGGGCGCGTTGACCAGCTGCTCGAGGCGGGACTCGACCTCCGGGCGGTCGATCGCCTTCTCCGGGGCGATCTCGAGGTAGCGCCTGAAAGACGCGAGCGCCGCCTGGGGCTGCTTCGAGACCTGTTGCAGCACGCCGAGCCGGTAGTACGCCTCTGGCAGCCAGGCCGGCGTCGCGTCGCCGGGCTTGTCCGCGAGCGCCACGGCCTTGGAGAGCGGCGCGAGCGCGGTCTGGTGGCCGACCGTCTGGAGCAAGGTGATGCCGAGCTTGAAGTTGAGCTCGGCGTCGTCCGGAAGCTCCTGCACCGCTCGCTTGTAGTAGCGCAGCGCGGCGCCGAAGTCGGCGAGCTCCTCGCACGCTGTGCCGATCAGCCCGTACGCCTCGGACAGCTTGGGATCCTTGGCGAGCGCCTCCTCGAACAGCGCGATAGCGTCGCGCGCGCTCCCGGCCCGGAGCTTGATCTCGCCGGCCCGCAAGGGCGCCTCGGCCAGCTCGGGGTCGAGCGCCCGCGCCCGGTCGACCGAGAGGGCGGCACGAGACGAGTCGTGCATCGCCATGAGCGCCATCCCGAGGCGCAGGTGGTTCATGGCGTTCTTCTCGTCCAGCTCGATAGCCGCGCGGAAGTACGGGATCGAGTCGGCAGCGCGCTCGGTCTGCCGCAGGAGCTCGCCCATGTGGTAGTTCGCGTCTGCCGACTTCGGCATCGCGGCGACCGCCTCGGCCAGCAGCGGCTCCGCCTTCGCGTAGTCCCGCAGCATGATCGACGCCGCGCCGACGCGAAGCTTCGCCGCGGGATCGTCGGGCGTGGCTGCGAGGGCGCGCTCGTACGCGGCGAGCGCCTCCGCGAGCCGGCCCGTCGACTCGAGCAGGAGACCCTGCTCGAGGGCGAGGCCGGGGTAGCTCGGGCTCCTGGAGATCACCTCGCCGAGCGCAGCTTCGGCGTCCGAGGAGCTGCCGAGCCTTCTGTACATCTGGGCCATGCGGAAGTGGGTGCGCGCGTCGTCGGGCTCGACGTCGAGCGCGTCGTTGAGCGCCACGATCGCCGTGGCGTAGTCGCCGCGGGTCGCGTAGGCGTCCGCGAGCGTGAGCTTGATGAGCGCCGAGCCCGGCGCCTTCTCCCCGGCCTTGTCCAGGATCGCCATCGCCTCCGTATCGCGGCCGGTCTTCGTGTAGAGATCCGACAGCGCGACGTACGCCTCGACGAGCTCGTCGTCGGCGCCCAACGCGGCGTTGAGCTCCTTCTCGGCCTCCTCGAAGCTCTTGAGCGCCAGGTCGATGCGTCCCATCAAGTAGTGCGCGTAGGCGTTGCCGGGGTTCCCGGGCAGCAGGTCGGCGACAAGCGACTTCGCGTCGCCGAGCAGATCCTGCCGGTACATCGTGTCGGCGTGCCCGAGCTTCGCGTCAACGCTGGCCGAGTCCTCGCCGCGCGCCTTGACGAACAGCGTCACCGCGCCGGGCACGTCGTCCTGGCTCAGAGCGAGGAAACCCTTCCCCACGAGGAGATCGATATCGTCGGGGTTGAGCGCCGTCGCGGCTTGGAACTCGTCGACCGCCTTCTGGAACTGGCGGTTCCTGAGGTAGGCCCGGCCTTTCAGCGCGTGCGCCCGCGCCTTCTCCCGCGGGCCGGACTCGACGGTTTCCACCACGGGCTCGAGCAGCGCCTCGACGCGCGTGGAGCTGCGCCGCTCCCTGTCGAGCAGCAGCGCGGCGAGGGCGAGCCGTCCGCCCGCGTGCTTCGGGTGCTTCGCGACGAGCGCCTCGAGCGCCGCGAGCGCGTCCGCGCTTCCCGGGCCGTCGTCGAGCGCCCTCGCGACCAGGAAGTCGGCGCGCGCCGACTTCTCTCGGGCGGAGAGCTTCTTCGCCTGCGCGAGCGCCTTCGCGTGATCCCCGGTCGTGAGGAGCGCCTCGACTTGCAGGGCGAGCTCGTCCGGCGAGGGGTTGGGCAGCTTCGCGAGCTCCTTGGCCGCGGCCTCCCCGCGCAGGGCGACGACGTCGCTGCTCGACTTGGCCAGCGCCGCGTAGGGCGACTCGGACTTGTCCAGATCGATGCCACCGAGGAGCCGGGTCGCCTTCTGCATGTGCGCGATGCCGCTCCTGAAATGCGCCTCGTGCCAGTTGTGCAGGAAGACGCCGAGCAGCGTGAGGTCCTCGTTCTCCGGGTACTCCCGGCGGGCGGACTCGAGCTCTCGGATCGCGTCTTCGAGCGCCGCGTACGTGTCGGCCTGAAGCCGCTTCTCGATTTTCGCCCTGGTCTGACCGACGACCTTGTCCTCCGCGGCGTCCGGGAGGAGCTCGGCTATCAGGTTCACGCCGAACGGCCCGAAGTCGGTGAAGCTGAGCGCGGCGCCGCCCACGACGAACAGGACGAGCAGGGTGAGCAGCGTCACCTTCACGCGGCGGCTCTGCCGTTCCAGACGGCGCCTTCCTTCGAACTTGGCCCCCTTCCTGTCCTTCGCATCGGGCGGGGCGTTGTCGATGATCGTCCCCGAGGACACGGGCGGGCTGTCGGCGAGGTCGAGCCCGCCGCGATCGAGCGCCAAACCCGATCGGCGCTCGTCCTTGTCCTCCGCCGTGGGGAACTCGTCGAACTCGTCCGAGGAGCCGCTCCTCTTCTCCGGTTCGCCGCCCAGGTCGATCTCTCCGAAGTCGGTCGACCCGGGGCTCTGCACGCGCTCGCGCGAAGCCGGGGGCGGAGGCGGAGCCGCGCCGAGAGCCTTGGGCGCGAGGCCGTCCGGGGCGCCGGCGGGCGTCGGCAGGTTGGCGCAGGATGGCGTGGGCAGGTCGATGCCTGACGGTGTGGGCAGATCGATATCGCCGAACGGATCGTCGTACTTCGGGGTCGGCAGGTCGACGCCGGTCGCCGGCGTGGGGAGATCGATCTCGCCGAACGGATCGGCGCGCTTCGGGGTCGGCAGGTCGACGCCGGTCGCCGGCGTGGGGAGATCGATCTCGCCGAACGGATCGTCGCGCTTCGGGGTCGGCAGGTCGACGCCGGTCACCGGCGCCGGGAGATCGATGTCGGCGAACGGATCCTCGTACTTCTGGGTCGCGGGTTGGCCCGCGGCCCGCTTGGACGGGGTCGGGAGATCGCCGAACGGATCCAGCCGATCGGGCGCCGGGATGTCCGCCCCGAACGGCGCCGCCGGCGCCCTCTTCGGAGCCGGCAGGTCGGCGCCGGTCACCGGGGTCGGGAGGTCGATGTCGCCGAACGGATCGGGCCGCTCGGTCTTGAGCGCCGGCAGATCCATGTCGAGATCGAACAGGCTGGACGACTTGGGCGCCGGCAGGTCGGGGTCGAGCTCCCTCGCCGCCGCGGTCGGCGCATCAGAAAGCCCCGAGGGCCGCGGGCCGCGCTGCGGACGTTTCGGCGCGACCGAGGGCCGCGCTGGCATGGTCGCCGTCGCGCCGCTGGGCGCCAGGGAGGTCGCCTCCGCGACGCGCCCGTCCCGGTAGACGCGGAACGTGCACGTGCACTTGGGGCAGCGCATGCGTTGCCCGTTCTCCGGGATGCGGGATTCGTCCAGTTTGTAGGCGTGGTTGCACTGCGGGCAGCTCACGTTCATCGTCGCACCTGTCTCCACCGCGATCCGCCGCTCGAGCGGGTGTTGTAGAAAGCTAGCACAACGATGACCGGGCTGAAAGCGGGAGGGGGGCTACTTCAACAGGGCGGCGGCGAGCTCGGCGGCGCGATCGGTGCGCTCCCAGGTGAAGGTCTTGCCCGTCCGCCCGAAGTGGCCGTACGCCGCGGTCTGCTTGTAGATCGGGCGGAGCAGATCGAGCTGCTCGATGATCGCCGCCGGCCGCATGTCGAAGTGCTTCTGCAAGTACTTCCCGATCCTGTCCTCCGGCACCGCGCCGGTGCCGAACGTCTGCACGAGCACGGAGACCGGCTGCGCCACGCCGATCGCGTAGGCGAGCTGGACCTGGCAGCGCGTCGCGAGCCCTGCCGCCACGATGTTCTTCGCGGCGTAGCGGGCGTAGTACGCGGCCGACCTGTCCACCTTGCTCGGATCCTTGCCGGAGAACGCGCCGCCGCCGTGGGCGCCCATGCCGCCGTACGTGTCGACGATGATCTTCCGGCCGGTCACGCCCGCGTCCGCGTACGGGCCGCCGTTCACGAAGCGCCCGGTCGGGTTCACGAAGATCTTGAGATCCTTCGGGACGAGCTTCGCCGGGATGGTCGGCAGGATGACGTTCTCCCGCACCCAGTCGGTCAGCGTCTTGTGGGAGACCGACTCCGTGTGCTGCGTGGACACGACCACGGTCTCGACGGCCGCGGGCAGGCCGTCGCGGTAGCGCACGGTCACCTGGCTCTTCGAGTCCGGGCGGAGGAAGTCGACGGCGCCCTCCTTGCGCAGCTTGGCGAGGTTCTTCATCAGCCTGTGCGCGAGGGAGATCGGCAGCGGCATCAGCTCCTTGGTGTCGGTGCACGCGTAGCCGAACATCATCCCCTGGTCTCCGGCGCCCTGGTCCTTGAAGAGGCCCTTGCCCTTGGTGACTCCCTGGGAGATGTCGGGCGATTGCTTCTCGATCGCCGTGAGCACCGCGCAGGTGTTGGCGTCGAAACCCATCGACGAGTCGTTGTAGCCGATCTCGCGGATCGTATCGCGGACGATGGTCGGCATGTCGACGTACGTCCGCGTCGTGATCTCGCCGGCGATGACGGCCATGCCCGTCTTCACCATCGTCTCGCACGCCACGCGCGACCTCAAGTCGTCCTTGAGGCACGCGTCGAGGATCGCGTCGGATATCTGATCGCACACCTTGTCCGGGTGGCCCTCGGACACGGACTCGGAAGTGAAGAGGAACTCGCTCATTCTGTCGCTCCTTGAATTGTGGCCCGGCCGGATGAAGCGCGTTTCTCCCGCGCCGGGCGTTTTGATGAGTTGTTACAGCTAAAGCCGGAAAAGCGGATTGTCAACATCTCAGGGGGGATGGCGGCGCAGGCGACCCCTTGTGTCCCTGCTTCCCTCCGCCTAGTCAGGGACGAAGAAGAAGACCGAACGGGTGTCGAGCACCGCGTCGCCGTCGCCGACGACGTCGAGGAACGCCCCGTACGCGGCCATGGCGCCGGTCGGCGGGATCGTCTCGTTCCTGGCCGGGAAGATGTCGAAGCAGACCGTCGTGCCCGGCGGCACGTCGACGAATCGATCCGGCACGAGGTCGTCGTCGTCGTCCGCGGTGGCGAGCCCGCCCGCGCAGAAGGCGCCCGGGTTCAGGGGATCCTCGACGCCGCCGACGGTGTTCGGCGTGACGCGCTCCATGAGCGCCGTGGCGTCCTCGCCGTCGGTCCCGTCGTCGGTCAGCAGGGTCGACAGGTCGGTCGTCGCGTCGCCCGAGGTGAGCACGAGGACCGCCTGCTGCGGCGACGGCTCCCAGGAGTAGGGCGAGATGAAGATGAAGTACCCTTCTCCGAACGGGGTGGAGCCCGAGTCGTTGGGGTCGGTTCCGGTGGCCCACTCGGCGAAGTCGGAGTAGCCGTCGCCGTCCGTGTCGATGAGGTTGGGGTCGGTGCCGAGCTCCTCCTCCTGCCCGTTGGTGAGCCCGTCGCCGTCGTTGTCGTCGGCGGGATCGGTGCTCGTCTCCGTGTCGGCGTCCGAGTCGGAGTCGGAGTCCGTGTCGCCGTCGGCGCTTCCCGGGTCGGTCCCGTCGTCCGCGCACCCGCCGAGGGCGAGCGCGCCCGAGAGCGCCGCCGCAAGAACGATCTCTTTCAACATCGCCACCTCTCGTCAGGGAGTCCGCGTCGTCCGAAGGGAGCTTAGCGTGACGACGGCATCAGCGAAAGCGAGCCCGGATCGATTTTCCGCAACTTTCGGCGCGAACGGCCGATACAGGGACGGAGAGGAGGTGGGTCGATGCCGGAAGAAAGCCTCGTTCCGATGGAGCGCGTCGAGCGCGCGATCATCGTCCTGCGGGGGCAGCGGGTCATTCTCGACGCGGAGCTCGCCGCGATGTACGGGGTGGGCACGCGCGAGATCGTGCAGGCGGCGCAGCGCAACCCGGAACGGTTCCCGGCGGACTTCGTGTTTCAGCTTACAATTCAGGAGCTTGGCTTCTTGAGATCACAGTCTGTGATATCAAGTTCCGGGGGACACGGGGGACGGCGGGCCCTCCCGTACGCCTTCACCGAACAGGGTGTCGCGATGCTCTCCAGCGTGCTGCGAAGCCCGCGCGCGGTCCGGGTCAACGTGGAGATCATGCGCACCTTCGTGCGCCTGCGGCGGATGCTCCAAGCCGACGCCGGGCTCGCCCGCAAGCTCGAGGAGCTCGAGAAGAGATACGACGCGCAGTTTCGGGTCGTCTTCGACGCCATCCGCGAGCTGATGGCGCCGCTCGTGAAGCAGAAGAAGCGCATCGGCTTCGGGGAAGGGTGAGCGCGAGCGAACGCTCCAACCGTTATTTCAAGAACATCGACGGGGGCAGCAGGAAGTAGACCGAGCGAGTGTCGAGCGCGGCGTCGCCGCCGACGTCGATGAACGCCTTCCAGATGGTCGGGATGCCGTACTCCGGAATCGATTCGTTCATGGTGGGGATGACATCGAAGCAAACCGTGGTGCCCGCGGGCACGTCGACGAACCGATCCGGAATGGAATCGGAATCGTCGTCCACGGTGGCGAGGCCGCCCGCGCAGACCAGCTCGGGGTTCGTCGGATCCGCGACACCGCCCTCGATATTCGGCGAGACGCGTTCGATCAGCGCCGTGGCGTCCTCTCCGTCGATCTCGTCGTCGCGCCCCGACACGGCCAACTCCGCAACGGCCCCTTCGGTCGTGTAGACGAGGACCGCCGACTCCGGCACGGGCGGCTCTTCGTAACCATCGTAGTAGAAAAAGAAATCGCCTTCTGCCACGGGGTTCGATTCCGGATCGTCGGGATCGGTCCCAGCGAACCATTCGAGGAAGTCGGAGAACCCGTCGTCGTCGGAGTCCGGGTCGAAAGGATCTGTGCCGATCTCCTCTTCGAAATCATCCGACAACCCGTCGCCGTCCGTATCGAAATCGAAATCGGTTTCGGAATCGGCATCGCTGTCCGTGTCGGTATCGGTATCTGTGTCGGAATCGCCGCCGTCGGGCGTCTGATGAGCGGCCTCGTCCCCGCATCCGCCAATGAGCAAGGCGACGCCTGTCGCAAAGATCGGGTGGAGCACGCGGTTCAACAACTCTTCATCCCTCCCGGATAGTGAATGTCCTCTCCGAGTTTACGCCGGATAGAGTTCTCGTGCGCGGCACAAGGGAAGATCGGCTTTCACAACATGCTCACCGGGTCGACGTCGATCCGGATGCGGACACCGTTCGGCGGGGACTCGACGACATCGCTCGCGCCGAGGACGAGGCGGCGCAGCTCGTCGCGCCGCTTGCCGCGCAGGAGGACGCGCCAGCGGTGCCGGCCCTGCACCATGGCGATCGGCGCGGGCGCCGGCCCGAGGATGTCGATCGCCGCGCCGCGGGTCCCCGAACGCCGCCGCGCGTCCCCGAGCGCCCGGCACAGCTCGCGCGCCGCCGACTCGACGCGCCCGCCGTCCGGACCGCTCAGGCGCAGCGCGAGCAGGCGGCCGAAGGGCGGGTAGCCGAGCTCGGCGCGGCTCTTCAGCTCCAGGGCGGCGAACCCCTCGAAGTCGTGCGTTCGCGCCGCGACGATCGCCGGATGGTCCGGGCTGTACGTCTGGATCAGCGCGCGCCCGCCGAGTTCGGATCGGCCCGCGCGGCCCGCGACCTGCGTGAGCAGCTGGAAGGTCCGCTCCGCGGCGCGGAAGTCGGGCATGTGCAGCCCGACGTCGGCGAGCAGCACGCCGACGAGCGTCACGCGCGGGAAGTCGTGCCCCTTGGTCACCATCTGCGTGCCGACGAGCACGTCGATCTCGCCGGTGCGCAGCTTGTCGAGCACCTCCTCGGCGCCGCGGCCGGACGCCACGTCGCGATCGAGGCGGGCGACGCGCGCGTCGGGGAAGAGGGCGTGCAGGATCTCCTCCGCCTTCTCGGTGCCGACGCCGACAGGCTTCAGCTCGGCCCCGCCGCACGCCGGGCACCTGTCCGGCGGCGGGTGCCGCGCGCCGCAGTAGTGGCACACGAGCCCCGCCGGCCGCTTGTGCAGCGTCAGCGACACCGCGCAGTCGTCGCAGCGCCTGACCTGCCCGCACGCGGCGCACGTCAGGCTCGGCGCGAACCCCCGCCGGTTCAGGAACAGGATCGCCTGCTCGCCGCGCGCGAGCGTCTCGTGCAGCGCCGCGTGCAGCGGCCCGCTCACGACGCGCTGTCCGCCCGGCCCGGCGCGGTGGTACCGGAGATCCACGACCTCGACGCGCGGCAGAGGCAGCGAGGTGGCGCGGTGCGCGAGCACGAGCCGCGTCAGCTTGCCGCTCCGGGCGTTGTCGTGCGCCTCGAGCGACGGCGTCGCGGAGCCGAGGATCGCCACCGCGTTCGCGCGCGCGGCCCGGAGCAGCGCGAGGTCGCGGGCGTGGTACGGGAAGCCACGCTCCTGCTTGAACGAGCCGTCGTGCTCCTCGTCGACCACGATCACGGCGAGATCGTGCACCGGCGCGAACACCGCCGACCGCACGCCGATGGCGACGCGGACCTCGCCGGATCGGAGGAGCCGCCACTGGTCGAACCTTTCGCGATCGGTGAGCCCCGAGTGCCACACCGCGAGCCCCTCCCCGAAGCGCGCCCGGTACCGCCGCACGAGCTGCGGCGTGAGCGTGATCTCCGGCACGAGCACGAGCGCCCCGAGCCCGCGATCGAGGGCCCGCTCGATCACGCGGAGGTACACCTCGGTCTTCCCGGAGCCGGTCACGCCCTGCAGGAGGAAGCCGCCGTACCGCCGCTCCTCGAGGCGCAGCGAGATCGCCGCGACCGCCTTCGCCTGATCGCCCGTCAGCACCGGAGGCAGGTCCCGCTCGACAGCGGCGCCGACGAACGGGTCGGGCGGCCGGTCCCGCGCGGAGAGCGCCACCAGGCCGTCCGCGGCGAGGCGCTTGAGGTGCGCCGTGAGGCCGTCCGCCACCCCGCGCAGATCGGCGGCGCGCACAGTGCCGTGAGCGGCGATCCGTTCGAGCACGGCGGCCCGCTTCGGGGCGCGCCTCGCGATCTCGGCGACCCGCTCCGCGGCGCCCGGGAGCGCGGTGGCGACGGTTTCCTGAGGGCGCCCGATCCGCGCCTTGAAATCGTCTCGCGCGCTTTTCGGATCGATGCCCGGCGGCAGGGCGGCGCGGAGCACCTCGCCGAGCGGGTGCAGGTAGTAGTCGGCCGCGGCGGTGAGCAGATCGACGAGATCCTCCGGGAGCGCCGGAGTCTCGTCGAGCAGCGCGAGGGCCGGGCGCACCGCGAGGCCGTCCGCTTCGCCCGCCTCGGCGGCGCCGAGCAGGTACCCTGTCAGGCGCCGGCGCCCGAACGGGACGAGCGCGCGCGCGCCGCGCAGCGGGACGCCGAGCGCGGCGGGGATCTCGTAGACGAACGACCGGCGCAGCGGCACCGGGACCGCTACCCGCCACAGGCTCATGGGGCTCTCCGCAGGTGCCGCGTCGTCTCCGGCGTGCGCTGCTCGCGGCGGGCCTCGCTCCTCGTCAAGGAGAGCGCCTCGACGAGGCGGGTGCGCTGCGCCGCGAGGTCCGCGAGGCCGGCGAGGAGGAGCGCCACCCCCGCGACGAAGATCCCGGTCGCGACGGGCGTGGCGATCCGTCCCGCGGCGGCGTCGACCCCGGCGAGGCCCCAGGCCATGGCGAGCGCGGCGATCGCGGCGGCGGCCGGATAGAGGACGGCGCGCTCCGGCGTCCGCGGCGGGCGCTCGGGGAGCGGTGTCGAGGTCGTGCCGCGGCCGAGGCGGCGCGCCCAGAGCGCGGGGGCGACGGCGGCGATCAGGGCGGCGACGGCGGGCGCGAGGACGAGCGGGGCCGCGACGACGGCGCCGCGGCGGAGCGTGTCGACGAGCGCGGTCGCGGGATCGGGCCGGGTGAGGACCGCGGCTTCGAGGCCGTCGCGGACGAGCCCTTCGAGGGCGGCGCCGAGCGCCTGGCCTCCCAGGCCGAGCACCGCGCCGAACGCGACGAGCGCGGCGCCGGGCGCGAGGAGCGGGGATCTGGGGAACATCCCGGCGCTCGCCGCGGCCGCGAGCCTCGCGTCGCTGGGCGGAAGGAAGCGCCCGTTCCCGTCGTTCGGCATGGGCGCGAGTGTAGCGTTCCGATCGAGGCGACGGGAAAAAAAAGAGCCCGACCCCACGGGGACGGGCTCTGCGACGAACTGGGCGTCGAAGCGCGGCGGACCGCGCCGCTTGTCAGCCCTCCTTGATCGCGCCGGCCGGGCAGGTGTCGATGCAGGCGCCGCACTCCGTGCACTCGGCCTCGTCGATGCAGGCGACTTCGTCCTTCATGGAGATCGCCTCGGCCGGGCACCCCTCCACGCACTCCTCGCAACCCGTGCACTCTTCCTTCGTGATCTTCGGGATAGCCATCTCATCCTCCGCCTGTTGTTGCGGTCCGCGTCGTGTCGTGGGCGCGTCCGCCCTGAGGTTTTCCCGTGCCTACCATGTCACCTATGGACAGGCAATCGTTTGTTTGAGCACATTCCGGCCGTGGTCGAACCCGAGAAGAGATGGCTCCCCGAGCACGCCGCGATCGAAGGGGAGATCGGCACGATCCGCCGCAGCGCGCCGCGGATCCTCGCGCTCGGCTACCCGGCGCCGTACTCCGTCGCCGCGTCCTCCCTGGGCTTCCAGACCGTCTACCGGCTCCTGAACGGCGCGCCCGAGCTCGCGTGCGAGCGGTTCTTCGACTCCCCCGCGCTGCGGCCCGGAGGCACGCTGCGCACGGCCGAGGGCGGGTTCCCGGTGCGCGGGGCCGCGGCGGTCGGGTTCTCCATCGCCTGCGAGACGGAGCTCGCGCGGCTCGCGGCGCTCCTGGAGGCGGCCGATCTCGAGCCGCTCGCTTCGCTGCGGGGCGACGGAGATCCGGCGGTGCTCGCGGGCGGCCCGCTCACCCTGCTCGATCCGAGGCTGCTCGCCGAGATCGCGGACGCCGTCGTCGTCGGCGACGCGGAGGAGGCGCTGCCGGCGCTTCGCGACGCGGTCGGGAGCGCGCGGGACAAGGGGGATCTGCTCGATCGCCTGGCGGCGGGGATCCCCGGCGTGTGGGTGCCGTCTCGCGGCTCTGCGCCGCCCGCGCCCGCGATCGCGCCCGTCGATCTCCTGCCGGCGTTCGCGGCCGGGTGGTCGCCGCGCGCGGAGCTCAAGGACCTGTTCCTCGTCGAGGCGGCCCGCGGCTGCGCCCGCGGCTGCGCCTTCTGCGTCCTCTCCGGGACGGGGTTCAGGCCGGTTCCGGCGGGCCGGGTCCTCGAGTCGATCCCCGCAGGCGCGCCCGGGGTGGGGCTCGTCGGCGCGGCCGTGACCGATCACCCGGAGATCGAGGCGATCGTCGCGCGGACCGTCGCGTCCGGGAAGCGCGTGTCGCTGTCCAGCGTGCGCGCCGATCGGCTGACGCCGGCGCTCGCCGGGTCGCTCGTCGAAGGCGGGCTGCGGACGCTCACCCTCGCCGCGGACGGCGCGTCCGAGCGGCTCCGCCGCGCGGTCCACAAGGGGCTGACGGCCGACGATCTCCTGCGCGCCGCCGCGATCGCCGCTCGGGCGGGGATCCGCCAGCTCAAGGTCTACGCGATGGTCGGCCTCCCGGGCGAGGAGGACGGCGACGTCGAGGAGCTCGCCGCGCTGCTTCGCGATCTCGCGCCGGGGCTCGAGGTGACCGCGGCCGTCCAGGCGTTCGTGCCCAAGCCCGGGACGGGGCTCGCGTCCGCGGCGATGGCGCCGCTGCCCGACCTGCGACGGCGGCTCGATCTCATCAAGCGGCTGACGCGCGGCCGGTGCCGGTTGAGCCCGACCTCGCCGCGATGGTCCTGGATCGACTGGAAGCTCGCGCACGCCGGGAAGCTCGCCGGGCGGATCGGCGTGGCGGCGCACCGCGGGGGCGGCGGCTTCGCGGCGTGGAAGGCCGCGATCGAGGGGCACCTCGCGCCCTGAGTTGTGCCACTCCCCCGCCCGGTTTGGCACAGACCGCAACCTGGCGGACCGCTCTCGACGTACTGGCAACAAGCCGAAATCACTCGCGAACAATCTGGAATTCCAGCCCCCCGCCCCGCCCCATCGGCGCCTGGCACGGCGCGTGCTTAACCACGGGCACATCGCGAACGTCCAGCGGCCGCAGCGCCGCACGAAACGGAGGGGGCACAATGATCAGGAGTGAAATGATATCGAAATGGACGGTGGTTGCAGCGGCGCTGGCGCTCGCGCTCGGCGCGGCGCTGTCCGCCTGCTCCGACACGTCGGAGGGCACACCCGACGGCGACTCGGACGGCGACACCGACGCGGACTCGGACGGCGACACCGACGCGGACTCGGACGGCGACGGCGACACGGACAGCGACGGCGACACCGACGGTGACGGCGACGGTGACGGCGACGTCGACAGCGACTCCGACAGCGACTCCGACGGCGGCACGGCGGAGGAGTGCGACACCGAGACGCCGGTCGTGCTGTACCTCTCCGCGGACGACTCCAACTCCATGTCGAGCCCGGTGATCGCGCGGAACGCCATCGAGCACGGCGCCTTCGTGGACGGCCGGATCCGCACCTACGAGTTCCTGAACTACTACACGTTCGATTACGAGGCGGCGGAGCCGGACACGGTCCGGGTCACCGCCCAGATGCGGCCCAACGAGACCGCGTTCGAGGGGCTCGAGGCGGCGTACAACCTGCAGATCGGCGTGCGCTCGCCGGACGTCCCGGACGACGACCGGCGGCCGGTGAGCCTCACCCTGTCGCTCGACACGTCGGGCTCCATGGCGGGCACGTCGATCGAGCTCGTCCGCGACTCCTGCCGCGCCATCGCCGGCTCGCTCCGCGACGGCGACGTCATCTCCATCGTCGAGTGGAGCGACAGCCTGAGCATCCCGCTCGACTCCCGCGAGGTGACCGGGCCGGACGACTCCGTGCTGCTCGGCGTGTGCGACGACCTCTCGACCGGCGGCTCGACCGACCTCCACTCCGGCCTGGTCACGGCGTACGCGCTCGCCGAGGAGAACTTCAGCCAGAACCGGATCAACCGCGTGATCCTGATGTCGGACGGCGGCGCCAACACCGGCATCACCGACGTCGAGCTGATCGCCGCGGCGGCGGACGACTCCGAGGGCGAGGGGATCTACATGATGGGCGTCGGTGTCGGCGATCCGTCGTACTACAACGACGACCTGATGGACGACGTCACCGACGCGGGCAAGGGCGCCTACGTCTTCGTCGACAGCGAGGAGGAGGCGTACAAGATGTTCGGCGATCGCTTCCTGTCCCTGGTCGAGGTCGCGGCCCGCGACGTGCGCGTCGAGCTCGATCTGCCGCCGACGTTCGCCATGGTCGAGTTCCACGGCGAGGAGTACTCGACCGAGCCCGAGGAGGTCGAGCCGCAGCACCTCGCGCCGAACGACGCGATGATTTATCATCAGGTGATCGGATCGTGCGACGCGACCGCGTACGACGACACCGCCCCGGTCACCGTGACAGCCGACTACTTCCACCCGTTCACCTTGAGCCCGCTCACGGCGACGTTCGCCACCACGATAGGCGAGCTGCTGGACGCCGACGCGGCGCTCCTGCTCAAGGGCGACGCGGTCGTCGCCTACGCCGAGGCGCTCAAGGCGGTGCGGGACGGCGCGAGCGACAGCGAGGCCCTCGCGATCATCGACGGGGCGATCGCGGCTGTCGAGGCCGCGGCCGAGGTCCTCGCCGGCGACCCCGACCTCGTCGAGATCTCCGGTCTCCTCGACCAGTACCGCACGCTGTTCGAGTAACCCCCCGAGCGATTCGTGCTCAGTGCCAGTAGCCGCCGGGCGGAGGGGGCTTCCTCTGCGAGCCGTCGCCCTCGAGCACCTTCAGGCGGCGGCGCATGCGCCACAGCCGGATCCGGCTCGCGAGCCGCGAGGGGCGCCACAGCCCCGTCGTGAGGAGCGCGCCTATCGCGAGGCCGCCGAGGTGCGCGGCGTGGCTCGTGGCCGTGCCGCCGACGAGGAAGTCCAGGGCCGCGTACCCGATCGGGAGCAGGGCGAACCACTTCCCCTTGATCGGGAAGAGGCCGAACACCCAGACGATCCGGTTCGGATCCGTGATCACCCACGCGGCGACGAGCCCGTAGATCGCGCCCGACGCGCCGACCGTCGCGGCGTCCGGGTAGAAGAGCGCGCCCGCCGCGAGCACGACGAGGCCCGCGCCCACGCCGCAGAGGAGGTAGAAGTTGACGAACCCGCGCGCGCCCCAGCCCTGCTCCAGCGTGCCGCCGAACATCCACAGGAACAGCGAGTTGAACAGGATGTGCGACACCTCGTTCGGCGCGTGCAGCCACATGTACGTGAACGGCTGCCACAGCTCCAGCCCGGGCAGGACGCGCGACGGCGTGAGGGCGAGGTGCTCGAACGGCGCCGTGATGCCCGCCCAGCGCCCGACCACCACCGTGGTGAGCCAGACGGCGGCGTTGACGATCAGGATGATCTTGACGGCGCGCGTGAACGGCCAAGGGGAGAGGATGGTTCGCCTAGCGCGGGGCATCGAGTCGCGTCACGGGCACTCCCGCTTCGCGAACTCCTTCTTCGCCTTCGCGAACGCAGGGTCGGACTTGGCCCTGCCGATCGCCTCGAAGTACTTCCCGAGGTTCGGGAAGTTGCCGCGCGCGAGGAGCCCCTGCTCGGTCGCCTTGAGCCCCTTGTCGCCGCGGCACTCCATGCGGGCGGCGGTGCGCGCCACACGGTCCACCGTGTAGGTGCCGGTCTTGAGCTCGCTCGCGGACATCTGGAAGAACCCGTTCGCCGGATCGGCGGCCGCGGCGGACTCGAAGCTCGCGATCGCCTTCGCCATGTCGCCCCGGAAGAGCGCCGCGACGGCCAGGAGGCCGAACGCCTCGGCGCGCGCCCGGTTCTCGGTGCTCACGTCGAGCGCCTTGCGCGCGACGTTCTCCACCTCGTCGAACCGCTCGAGGCGAGTCAGCGCGAGCCCCTGCCGCGCGTAGGCGTAGCCGAACCTCGGCGCCTTGCCGGCGGCGTTCTTGAAGTGATCGAGGGCGCCGTCCACCTTCCACTTGCCGAGCGCGGCGTCACCGGCCGAGAGCTCCTTCTCGGCGGCCTCGCGATCCGCTCTGCCCGCCTCGATCGACCCGCGCATCGCGGCGCTCGCGAAGACGACGGTCTTCAGCTTGCGCTTGTACCATTCCTCCTCGATGAGCTCGATGACGACGTCGTTGTCCGCGAGCCGCTGCACCTTCCGGTCCAGGTGGTCCGTCATCTTCTCGGCCTTGGTTCCGAGGAGCTCCTCGAAGTCGCCCGCGGAGGCCGCGAGCGGGACGGTCTCGCGATAGGAGAGCCGGATCTCGAACAGCTTGCCCCCGATGAACAGGAACTCCGCGGAGGGGCCGCGGCGGTCGGCCTTGCCGGTCGGGTAGAGCTCGAGCAGCTCGGCGCCGGGGACGAGATCGTAGCCGCCCGGCCCGACCCGTTGGAGATCCTTGAGGGCATCCGCCACCTTGGCCGGGCTCGCGCCGAACAGGCCGCACGGGCTGTCCGCCCCCACGGCCTTCGCCGCGGCCTCGAGGTGCTCGCGCCACGGGAGCGCCGGGTACTCGGCCCACTTCCTACAGGTCGTTCCCGGCGCCGCCACCGGCCCGGTCGGCGCCTCGACGGCCTTCGCGATCGGGGGCACCTCCTTCGCGCCGCCGGTCACGGCCTTCGGTCCAGGTCCCGCGCCACCTTTTGCGGCGACAGGGACGCCCCCTGCCGCGCCGCCCGCCTGCGCGGCCTCGTCGTCCGAGGACGGCAGCGCGATCAGGATCACGACCGTCACGATCAGCGCGAGCAACACGGCCGCGGCCGCGAGCGCGTGCAGGTAGCGCACCTTGCCGAGGATCTTGACGAGCGCCGGCGGCCAGCGCTTGGCCTCGAGATCGTCGAGCGCATCGTCGGACATCAGATACTTGAAGAGGATGAAGTCCGACTCCTTGCGCGCGTCGTCGTCTCCGAGAATCTCCTCGTCGTCCAGTCGGTCGTCGTCGCGGATGATGTCGGAATCGGAAACCGTGGCGGCGATCTCCTCGACCGGGATCTGCTGCAGCGAGGACGAGTCGGGCGAGAGCATGATCAGCTCGGACTCGTCCACGAGATCGCGCGTCGTCGGGATCCAGTCGTCGGAATCGTCCGTCCTGGCCGGCGGGTTGTAGGCGGGCGCGGTCGGCAACCTGGGCGCCGAGGGCGAGTGCTGGCCGACCGGCGGCGGCGGTATCGTCGCCCTCGATTCGACCGGCCCGTGGTCCCCCGGCGTGCCCAACCCGACCGGCCGCTGGGGGGGCGCCATCGCGGTCATGAACATCGTGCGCTTCTGGGACGCCACCGCGGGCGCCGGTGCCGCGGGCCTCGGCGGTGGCGCGGGCGGCGGGCCCGAGAGCCGCGCCATGGGCGGCGGTGCCGGCGGCGGGCTCGAGACCCGCACCATGGGCGGCGGCGCCGGCGGCGGGCTCGAGACCCGCACCATGGGCGGCGGCGCCGGCGGCGCGGAGCTCGGCCGCGGGTCCGCCTCGGAGACGCTCGACAGCTTGAACCCGCAGTGCTTGCAACGCACCGCGAGCATCGGAATCTCACGTTGGCACGCCGGACAGGTTTTCGTTCTGCTCATCGTCGACCGACCTCGCGCTGGGCCACATGTGCATCAAGATCCGCGAGGCAGGTTATCAGACGGACCGCGGATGCTCAACATCGACGAGACGTCGCGGCGAATTTCGGCGCGGCAAGCGAGATCGTGCCGCCCGCGGGCGAAGCTAGTCGCAAATGTACGTGCAACAGGAGCGACCCTCCTCGCACGCGAGCCCGCTCGTGGACGTCTCCCAACAACCCGTGCACGCGGCGCTCGGGATGCAGTCCTCGTAGCCGGAGGACTCGTTGCACGCATAGTCGCCGGGCGCGTCGACGCAGCAGAGCCCCATCTCGCAGCCGAGCGCATCCTCGAGCGAGTACGGCTCGAGCCCGGCCTCGCACAGTTCCCACACCGCCCCGTTGCACGTGCCGCCGAGGTCGGTGCAGTCGGAATCCGTGTCGGTGTCGGTGTCGGTGTCGGTGTCGGTGTCGGTATCGGAGTCCGTGTCGGAATCGGTGTCGGAATCAGAGTCGGTGTCGGAGTCGGAGTCGGAGTCCGTGTCCGTGTCGGAATCGGAATCGGAATCGGTGTCGGAATCCGTGTCCGAATCGCTGTCGCCGCCCGCGTCGTCGCCGCACGCGGGCAAGGCTGGCGCGGCGAGGACCGCGAGCACGAGACCGGTGACCGTGATCCACAGTTTGTTCGTCATTCTAATCTCTCCTCTGTTTCAAGATCGCGCCGCGGTCTGCGACGCGTTCATCCTGCCCTCTCAGGGCCGCTCCCCGCGCGCGGTCAGCCGTAGCATTGCCAGGAGCAGCAGACGTACCCCTCCTGGCAATCGAGGGAACCCGTGCCCGGCCCCCAGCACTCGTCGATGTCGCCGCAAGTGTCGCCGGGCAGGCAGTCGGCGTAGGCGGTGGAGGAGCTGCACGAGTAGCCGTCCGGTGCGTCCACGCAGCAGTGCCCTTCGCAGTCGAGCGGATCGTCGGCCCCGTACGGCTGCGTCCCGGCGGGGCAGGAGTCCCACGGGTTCACGGTGCACTCGCCGTCGACGTCCGTGCACGGGACGTCCGAGTCGGTGTCGGCGTCGGAATCGGCGTCGGAGTCCGCGCTCCCGTCCGGTCCGCCGTCCGCGTCGGAGTCCGAATCGGTGTCCGAGTCGGTGTCGACGTCCGTGTCCGAGTCGGTGTCCGTGCCTCCGTCCGTGCCGCCGTCGACCCCGCCGCTCGGGTCCTCGCCGCCGCAGGACGGCGCCACGAGCGCGAGGCAGAGGCCTGTCAGCGCGGCCAATGTCTTCGTCGTCATTCAATTGCTCCCTTCCGTTTGGTACCTTCTATTGGGCCACAAACGGCGTCCGGCGGACAAAAAATCGACCGCGCTCACCGCGGCGTCTCGAATACGCGGAAGGTGCACAGGCCGGTCTCGTTCGCCGCGTCGTCCCAGAGGTGCAGCGAGTTGCCCTGGCAGCGGCCCCACTCGCCGCACCCGACGCACGGCCCGCGGCGCATCCAGGAGCGGTCCCGGAACCTCTCGAAGCGCTCCTCCCAGACGGTCGCGAGATCGTCGGTCCGCACGTTCCCCTGCACGAGGCTGCGCGTGACGTTCGGGCACGCGGCGATGGCGCCGTCGTGGAGCACCGACGCGATGCAGATCCCGGCCCGGCAGAAGTACGGCTCGGAGCGGACCGCCCGGTCGATCTCGGCGGGCAGGTACCCCTCGCAGCTGAAGTCGAGGTCGAACCCAGCGGCGGCGAGCATCGGGCGCCGCGCCCGGATCCAGCCGAGGAGGGCGCGGAGCTGCTCGGCGGAGAGGAGGACGTCCGGGTTGCCCGCCGCGCGGCCCTTGGGGAAGATCGAGAAGATCCGCCAGCGGCGTACGCCCCGGCCCCGCAGGAGATCGAGCACCGCGTCCAGCTCGCCCAGGTTGCGCGGGTTGACGCACGTGACCACGTCGAACAGCGGGAAGCCGACCGCCGCGGCGAAGCCGATCCCGGCGACGGTCCTTTCGAACGCGCCGGGCACGCCGCGCAGCCAGTCGTGGGCGCCGCTCAGGCCGTCGAGGCTCACGGTGAGGCTCGACACGCCGAGCCCGCGGAGCTTGCGGGCGGCGCGCTCGGAGAGGGCGTAGCCGTTCGTCACCAGGCCGATCGGGAAGCCGTGGCCCGACACGCGGCCGAGGATCGCGTCGAGATCCGGGTGGCAGAGCGGCTCGCCGCCCGTGACGACGCACATGAGCGCGCGGCGTTTCGGGAAGCGCGCAGCGAGGCCGTCGGCGAGCCGGAGCCATTCCTCCGTGGTCAGGGAGAGCGCGTCGTCCGCTGCGCGGCCGCAGTCGCTCCCGCAGTGGAGGCACGCGAGGTTGCAGCGCTGCGTGATCTCCAGGAAGAGGTAGCGGAGCGGATGGACGGTGGTCTCGAGCCGCCTGTAGAGCGGGTGGGTGGCGCGCCGGAGGGCGTTCGCGAGGCCGGACTCAGGCACGCATCCCTCCGCCGATCGCCCGGAGCGCGGCCGGGCGGATCGACGCCTCGCACCTCGCGCCCGGCCCGAGCCCCCTCGCCGCGGCTTCGGCGCGCGTGAGGTGGGCGTCGAGGGCGAGCCCGCCGAAGTCGATCCGGGCGAGGTAGCCGTCGCCGCTCGGCGCGAGCGCGCCCAGGGTCCCCTCGAGGCGGTTGGACGCCGGATCCGGGAGCTCGCCCGTCGCGAGGAGCCGCACGTCCTCTGCGCGCAGGCACACCGTGATAGGCCCGTCCGGCCCGCCCTCCCGATGGAGCGCGATGCCGCCGGGGAACCGAATCGCCGCGCCGTCGCCCTCTGCCGCGAGCAGGTTCTCGAACCCCATGAAGCGCGCGATCTCGAGATCCGCGGGCCGCGAGAAGACCTCGTCCGGCGTGCCGATCTGGCGCACCCGACCGCCGAGCATCACCGCCACCCGATCGCCCAGCGCGAGCGCCTCCCGCCGGTGGTGCGTCACGAGCACGGCGGCCATCGCCGCCCCGCGGATGAGCGCGCCGAGCTCCCCCTGCATCGACGTCCGGGTGGGCGCGTCCAGCGCGGCGAGCGGCTCGTCGAGCAGGAGCACCTCGGGCTCGAGCACGAGCGCCCGGGCCAGGTTCACGCGCTGCGCCTCGCCGCCGCTCAGGGTTCGCGCGCGCCTCGCCGCGAGCTCGGCGATTCCGAGCCGTCCGCACCAGCGCTCGATGCGCCGATCCCGCTCGTCCGGGCCGACGCCGCGCACGCGCAGCCCGAGCTCCACGTTCTCGCGCACCGACCTGTCGAGGAGCAGCGGCGTCTGGAACACGCACGCGAGGCGCCTGCGCACCTCGCGCTCGTCGCGCGGCGAGACCTCGCGGCCGCGGAAGACGACCGCGCCCTCCTCCGGCCGCTCGAGCAGGCCGAGCACCTGGATGAGCGTGGACTTGCCCGCGCCGTTCGGTCCGAGCACGGCGACGGTCTCGCCCGGCGCGATCCCGAGGTGGTCGACGTCGAGGATCCGGCGCCCGCTCTTGGAGATCCGGACCCCCCGCGCCTCGAGGAGGTGCGGGCTCATCGCCGGCCCCCTTGCTGCATGTGCGTGAACGCGAGGTTGATAGCGAACGCGAACGCGAGGAGGACGAGCCCGAGCGCGATCGCGGTCGCGAAGTCGCCCATGCGGGTGTGCTGCACGACGGCGGTCGTGAGCACGCGCGTCTCGCCGCGGATGTTGCCGCCCACCATCATCACGGCGCCGACCTCCGAGATCGCGCCGCCGAACCCGGCCATCACCGCGGCCAGCACCGACAGCCGCGCCTCGCGCAGCAGGATCCACCCGAGCCGCGGGCCGCCGACGCCCAGGGATCTGAGCTGCAGCGCGAGGTTCGGATCGAGCTGCTGCACCCCGGCGGCGGTGAGCCCCATGACGAGCGGGAAGGCGATGATCGCCTGCGCCGCGATCATCGCCTGGACGGTGTACATCCATTCGAGGGCGCCCAGGGGGCCGCCCCGGAACAGGGCGAGCGCCACGAGGAGGCCCACCACGACCGGCGGCAGCCCCATGCCGGTGTTGACGAGCGCCATGACGAGGCCGCGGCCCGGGAACGCGCGGCGCACGGCGAGCGTGGCGCCCGCCGGCACGCCGAGGAGCACCGCGAAGGCGAGCGCCCCCCCGGACACGAGCAGCGTGCGCCCCGTGATCTCGGCCACCTCGGCGTACGTCGCGCTGTCGAGCATGCCGGGACGCTCACCCCTTCTTCACGCCCGCGGCCGCGAGCCTTCGGTACTCCCGGAAGGCGACGATCCCCTGGACGACCCCGATGACGACGAGCACGATCGGCAACGCCGGGCCGAACAGGCCTCCGCTCGTCGCGAGGATGAAGCCGCCGGCACCGACGAAGGCGAGCGCTTCGAGCATCTCGAGGAGCTTCACCCAGGGCGCTCTCACGATGCTCCCGACGATCCCGACGACGAGCGCGATGCCGCCGAGCCCTATCGACAGGCAGCTTATCAGCCCGAGCTGCGCTATCACCGCCGCCTGCGCGGCCAGCTGCGCCGGATCGGCCGCCTCCGAATCGATGCTGCCGACACCCCGCGCGTACAGGGTGATCTTGATTCCGAGGAAGATCAGCGCCCCGGCGAAGATGAACGAGAACCACTTCACGCGCGTGCGCTTCTTCTTTGGCTCCTCGCCGCCGATGTACGTCGTGTCGTCCATGGGACCTCCCGCGGAGAAGACTACGACATCTCGCTGAGAAACGCGCGGGTTTCCTGCTCGGGCCATGCCTCTCAGGATTCCCATGCCTCCCACCCGTTGTGTTATCGTCCGCCCGACAATCCAACCTCCCGGAGGACGCCATGAAACAACGCAACGCCGTTCTCATCGCGACGATCGCGCTCCTCGCCTCGTGCGACGGCCCGCCGCCGCCCGCCACCTGCGGCGACGCCGAGGCGAGGGACGGGACGAAGGGCCCGGCGACCGTCGCCGAGGCCGAGGAGTTCATCACGGCGCTCGAGGACGAGCTGCTCGAAGCGTGGATCGCGCAGGAGCGCGCCGCGTGGGTGAAGGCGACGTACATCACGGAAGACACGGACGCGATCGCCGCCGCGGCCGAGGAGGCGGTCATGGAGCTCGTGTCGCAGAAGGCGGCCGAGGCGCAGCGGTTCACGCGCGTCGACGTCTCCCCGTCCGAAAAGCGCAAGCTCGAGCTCCTGAGATCGAGCATCGACCTCCCGGCGCCGACGGATCCCGCGAAGCGCGAGGCGCTCGCCGCGCTCTCCGCGTCGCTCAAGAGCCGCTACGGCAAGGCCAAGGTCTGCGAGAAGGACGGTTGCCGGACCCTCGACGACCTGTCGAACACGATCGCGACGAGCGGCGACTACGGGGCGCTGCTCGCCGCCTGGAGGGGCTGGCACGACGCGGCGAAGCCCGCGCGCGCCGAGTACGCGAAGCTCGTCGAGCTCGGCAACGAGGGGGCGCGGGAGCTCGGCTTCGCGAACCTCGGCGACCTGTGGAAGTCGCGCTACGACATGCCGCCGGAGGCGTTCGAGAAGGAGATCGCGCGGCTTTGGGAGCAGGTCCGGCCCCTGTACGAGGCGCTCCACTGCCATGTCCGCGCGAAGCTCGCCGAGAAGTACGGCGCGGACAAGGTCAAGGCGGACGGCCCGATCCCCGCGCACCTCCTCGGCAACATGTGGAGCCAGGAGTGGACGACCCTCTTCCCGCTCGTGGCGCCCGAGAAGGGGCGCGCGGTCGACGTGACGAAGGCGCTCGTCGAGCGGAAGTACGATCCGCGGAAGATGGTCGAGCAGGGCGAGCGGTTCTTCTCGTCGCTGGGGTTCGACCCGCTGCCGAAGACGTTCTGGGAGCGCTCCATGTTCGTCCGGCCGCGGGACCGCGACGTCGTGTGCCACGCGAGCGCCTGGGACATCGACTGGAAGGACGACCTGCGCATCAAGATGTGCATCGAGGTGAACGCGGAGGACTTCACGACGATCCACCACGAGCTCGGCCACAACTACTACCAGCGCGCGTACAAGGACAAGTCGGCTTTGTTCGCGGGCTCGGCGAACGACGGGTTCCACGAGGCGCTCGGCGACACGATCTCCCTGTCCGTGACCGACGACTACCTCGTGGAGATCGGGCTGCTCGACGCGCCGCCGCCCGACAGCCTGAACCCGCTCATGCGGCGCGCGCTCGAGAAGATCGCGTTCCTGCCGTTCGGCTACGTCGTGGATCAGTGGCGGTTCGACGTGTTCAAGGGCGCCGTGCAGGAGGCCGGGTACAACGACCACTGGTGGAAGCTCCGGCGCGAGCTCCAGGGCGTCGCGCCCGCCGCCCCGCGCGCCGCCGACGACTTCGATCCGGGCGCCAAGTATCATGTCCCGGCGAACGTGCCGTACACCCGCTACTTCCTCGCGACGATCCTCCAGTTCCAGCTCCACCGCGGGCTGTGCAAGGCGATCGGGTTCGAGGGGCCCCTCCACAAGTGTTCGATCTACGGCAACAAGGAGGCGGGCAAGCGGCTCGAGCAGATGATGGAGATGGGGATGGAGAAGCCGTGGCCCGAGGCGCTCGCCGCGGTCACCGGCGAGACCCGCATGGACGCGACCGCGATCGTCGAGTACTTCCAGCCGCTCATCGATTGGCTGAACGAGCAGAACGAAGGGCGGAAGTGCGGGTGGTGAGAAGAGCCTACGGCTGCGGCGCGGGCTTCCGGGGCGGCGGGGGCGCGGAGAGCGCGAGGCAGTGCTCGCCCTCCCGCTTCGCGTCGTCGGCGCGGCCGCGCGCCCGGTAGCACCGCTCGAGCAGGCAGTGCACGGACGGGTCGAACGGGTTGAGCGCCTCGGCGCGCTCGAGCGCGGCGATCGCCTCGTCGTACTTCTCGAGCTCCGTGAGCGCCTCGCCGAGCTCGACGAAGCCGGTCGTGTAGGACGGGTACAGCGCGGCCACCGGGGCGAGGAGCGCCGCCGCCTCCTCGAACCGCCTGAGATCGATGAGGCAGCCGCCGAGCCGCTCGACGATGCGCGGCGAGCTCGACCGCTCGAGCGCGAGGGCGCGGCGGTACTCGGCCGTCGCCGGCGCGAGGTGCCCGCGCAGCCGGAGCAGATCGCCGAGCCGCACGTGCCGGGCGGCCTCCTCGTCGACGTCGCCCTCGAGCCGCGCGCTCTCCCCGGTGGTCCCGTGCCGATAGCGCCGCTGCATCAGCCCCACCGCCGACACCGGCGTCTGCCGCCGGCCGGAGACGTCCTGCTCCCACCAAAGGTACAGGCGCCGCAGGTTGAACTTGGTCAGCTCCGTGAGCGCGCCGTCGATCGTCGCGCCCTCGCCCAGGCGCCGCAGGAGGGCGGCGATCCCCTTCTCGGGGCCGATCCGCGCGTCGAGGTAGCGGGTGAGGCTCAGCACCTCGGCGTACGCGAGCGCCGCGTCCTCCTGATCCGGCAGCGCCGCGATGGACGGGTGCAGGCGCCTGAGCGGGATGAGCCGCTTCTCGCGCGCCGCGCGATCGAGCAGGTACGTCTCCTCGGGCGTCAGCGCGCCCGTCTCGCCGCCGCGCCACCGCCCCTCGAACAGCTTCGCGACGCCCTCGTGCAGCCATATCGGCGCCTTGTCGCGCGAGGCGCGCGAGACGAAGAGGTGGGCGAGCTCGTGGCCGAGGGTGTCGAGCCACGGATACCCGGACGCGAGCGCGCGGGGCGAGAGCACCATGATGCGGCCGTACTTGCTGACGCCGACGGTGCCGGTCCTCTCGATCTGCTCCGGCAGGAGCC
Organism: Pseudomonadota bacterium; assembly: GCA_023229365.1. Classification (NCBI taxonomy): domain Bacteria; kingdom Pseudomonadati; phylum Pseudomonadota; species Pseudomonadota bacterium. The sequence continues at coordinate 49,105 of JALNZK010000015.1, forward strand.
CGGAGAGCGCCGCGAGCGACTCCACGTCCGGCACGAACAGGACCTCGATCCGGGCGCGCGGGGCGTCGCCGAACACTTTCGAGAGCGCTGCGAGCTGCGCCGCGAGCGCCTTGTCCGCGTACGGCACGAGCAGCGCGTCGTCGGGCGCCGTGTAGCGATAGGTGAAGCGCCCGTCCGCGCCCCGCTTCGAGGCGAGCCCGGCCGTCACCTCGGAGAACGTCTCGACGCGATCGCGCAGCTGCTTCCAGTCGAGCTGCGTGCGCGCCTCCTGGATCGCGCTGCGGAGCGCCTCGACCGCCGCGTCGTTGTCGCCCTCGTGGAACAGGAGCTTGCCCTCGAGGTAGCGGGCGCGGGGCGACTTCCGCGCCTCCGGCGCCAGCCCGTCGATGCGGGAGCGGGCGTCCTCGAGGCGCCACGCGGCGATGTCCTCCTCGATCGCCGCGAGCTCGTCCGTCTGCCCCGCGCCGGCGCGGGGCGCGGACGCCGCGAAGAGCACGAGGACGGCCGCGGCGGCGCTACCTGACCAGCGTCTCATAGTACTTCCTGATCGCGTCGCGGTAGTCGCTCGGCGCCTCGTCGCGCATCGCGTCGAGGATGTCCTTCCGGAACTCCGCCGGCACCTGGTAGTCGTCGGGCTCGGGGATGTCCACCTCGGCCTTGAACGCCATGGGCTGCGACTCGAGCGGCACGAGATCGCCGCCGCGTTTCAGATCCTCGCGCAGCCTGGCGAGGATCTCGAGCGCCGCCGTCTGCTCCTCGAGCGCGTCACGCACCTGTTTCTCCTCGAGGCGCGTCACGCCCTGCGCCATGTGCAGCGCGGCCTCTTCGAGCGACTTGCCCGCCTGGTGGATGAGGAACCTCGGGTTGTCGCCCTGATCCCGGATCCACGCCCTGAGGTTCTTCGTGCGCGCCCCGAGGTGGCGCTGTGCGGCGGCCTGCTCGCGCACCTTGCCCCGCTCGCGATCTCCGAACACCTGGGCCGGCTTGGGGTACGCCTCCGTCAGCTCGGCCACGAGCCGCGACGCAGAGCGGGCGGTCCTGCGGAGGCCGACCGCGAGCGCGCCGTGGTCCTCCTCGTCGAAGCCGCTCGCGGCCTCGACGAGCTCCTCGCCGAGCTGGCGCGACTCGTCGAGATCCCCCTGGCCGAGCGCGAGGCCGAGCTCGCGCGCCGAGACCCGCGCCCGCACGAGCAGCTCCCGCCCGGACGGATCGGCGGGGTGGCCGACGTCCGAGAGCTCCTCCTCGATCTTCGAGACCTCGCCGAGCTGCCGCTTGACGAGCGGATCGATGCGCCCGCGCATCACGTCCATGAGCCGTTCCTGGTACCAGCGCTGGAGGGCGGTCGTTTCCCGGCGGAGCTGCAGCTGCTCGGACTCCACGGCGAGCAGCTTCTCGAGCAGATCGCTCAGGAACTTCTCGCCCTCGCCGAAGCGATCGTTGCGGTACGAGAGCCGGCCGCTCTCGAGCGCGGTCATGAGCCTCGCGAGCTTCTGCTCCAGCTGCGCCGTGAGTTGGGACGCCTCGGCGATCGCGTCGCTGGCCAGCAGCGCGCGCAGCCGCTGGAGCTCGCCGTCGAGATCGATCATCGCCGCGGCCGGGGCGTTGAGGTACGCGTCGGCGACCTCGCCGCGGACCCCGCGCAGCCTCTCCGAGAGGCGCCGGGAGAGCTGCTCCAACCTGTCGATCGCCTCGAGCAGCGCCCGCCGCACCGCTTCGGAGCGGTTCGAGCCGTAGCTCTCGATGAGGCGCGCGATCTCGGCGCGGCCCCGCTCGAGGAGCCCGCCGTCCGCGACGAGGCGCGTGAGCTGCTGGTCGAGCATGAGATCGTCGATGCGCAGGACCGCCTCCTCGATGAGGCGGACCGTGACGCGATCGGTGCCCTGGCGCTGCCGGAACGGGCCGAGCTGGCCCGCGTAGAAGCGCGACTCGTGGAGCAGCTGGTTCGAGAGGTCCTCGCGCATGCGCATGTACGCGTCCACGACCGGCCGCGACGAGAACGAGTCCTGGTTCATCTGGTGGATGAGCCGCGCGGTCCTGCCGAGGAGATCCTCGGTCTGCGCGCGGACGACGTCGAACCGCTCAGCCGTCAGCGGATCGCGCTTCGGATCGGCGGCGGACTCGGCCTTGAGCCGCTCGGCGAGCAGATCCACGAGAGCGTCCAGGGCGCGCCCCTGTTCCGTGAGCACGGCCTCGTGGCGGCTCAGGCGCGTCATCAGCTGGACGACGAGCGTCTTCGAGCGGCCGGACTTCGGCCCCCGGATCATGTCGTTGTCGAAGACCTCGAGCTCGACCTCGACCCGCGGGCCGCCCTCGACGCGCAGCGTCTCCGGGGAGAACCTATAGCGCCCCTTGAAGCGCGTGACGTGATTCGCCGTGCGCGCCACCGTCTTGCGCACCTCCCGCCCGAGGCCGGCGCGCAGCACGATATCGATTCGCTCGATGCCGAAATCGTCCGATGCCTCGTAGTCGATGATCTCGTCATCGTTCTCGTCGAGCTCGACCGTTCCCGCGGGGCGCATGAGCGCGATGGCCGGCGGGTCGTCCGGCTCGATCTCGATGGGCCTTTCCGGCCCCTCGGTCATGGACGATTTCGTGCCGAGCGCAATTCGGAACATGCCGGCCGCGGTGACGGGGAAGCGGGCCGAGACGCGCCCGTCGGGCAGCACCTGGACGGGGACGGCCTCGCCGCCCGGGAGCAGGACCGTCCCTCGGTCGGCGCCGGGGATGCGCGCCTCCGCCTCGAGCACGACCGATGTCCCGAACGGCGCCGAGAGGCCGCCGGACGACGCGCCGAACCGACGCGGCTCGCGGCCGAGGTAGTCCGGGTAGTACAGGGTGACGGTGAGATCGCGGACCACGGGCGCCGGGGCCGCCTTGCGCACGAGGGCCAGCTCCGGCGCGTGGGGATCGCTCAGGAGCGATCGCGTCCCGGTCTCGACGACGCCGGGCATCGCCAGGCAGACGGCGGTCGACAGGATCGCCGCCGCGCACAGCGCGAGGATCGAGGGGACGAGGGCGCGGCCCGGGAACACCGCCTTGGCCGGGAGCGCGGCGAGCGCCGCCGACGCGGAGGCGAGGTGGCGGTCGAGGAGCGCGCGAGAGAACGCCGGATCCGGCCGCCTCGTCGAGAACTGGCAGGCGCTGAGGACGTCGGACGCGAGCTCGGGCGCCGCGCGTCCGACCCGCCGCGCGATCGCCTCGAGGTCCGCGAGGTGCTGCAGCGGGCCGACGACCGCGAGGCCGAAGGAGAGGACGATGGCGAGGCAGAACACGAGCCAGCCGACGACGCGCACCGTGTCCCCGCCCCACCAGCCGAGCGCGGTAACGAACGACGTGAGCAGGACGGCGGCCGCGACCAGGCACCAGCTCGTCCCGGCGACGGCCGTGACGAGCCGCGCCCGCCGCCGGAGGCGGAAGAGGTGGCCCGTGATCTCCCGCGCCGGACCGGGCGGCACCGAGTTGTAGGTCGACGTGCTCATCGTCTATAACCGGGGAACCGGCGCAAGGGTGGCCGGCGCCACGTCAGGGAGAATCATATGGGCATCGAGGAGCAGTTGACAACCAGGCTGACCGAGGCGATGCGCGCCAAGCGCGTGGCGGAGATGAACGTGCTGCGCATGATCAAGACCCAGGCCTCGAAGGAGCGGGCGGCCCCCGGGTTCGCGTGCGACGACGAGGACGCGTTCTGGCTCGGCGTGATCCAGCGGTACGCCAGGCAGCAGAAGAAGGCGCTCGCGGAGTACGAGCCGCTCGGCGAACGGGCGGCGTCGCAGATCGCGGAGATCAGGTTCGAGCTCGAGTACCTCGCGCCCTTCTCCCCGTCGGCCCTCGGCGAGGCCGAGACCGAGGCCCTGGTCGTGGCGGCGATCGCCGAGACGGGCGCGGCCGGCGCGAAGATGCTCGGCAAGGTCGTGGGCGCGGTGATGAAGGAGCACAAGGATCGCGTCGATCCCGCTCTCGTCAAGCGCATCGCCGCCGCCAAGCTCGGCTGAGCCCGCATGGGTCGGAAGAAGCCAAGCGACGGGCCGAGATCCGACGCGACCCGCGTGCTCGTGATCTCGGGCGCGAAGGGCGGGGTCGGCGCGTCGATGTTCGCGACCAACCTCGGGATCTTCCTCGCGCAGATCGGCAAGCGGGTCCTGCTCGCCGACCTCTCGTTCGCCGACTCGTGCCTCCACGCGTGGCTCGGCATGCCGCGGCCCGGGCTCGGGATCGCGGACTACGCCTGCGGCTCGGTCCCGGAGCTGCGCGACGCGATCGCGGAGACGCCGATCACGGGGCTCTCGCTCCTGGGCGGATCGTCGAGGGTGGACGCCGGCGGGCCGTCGCCGCTGGTGCAGGTCGGGGCCGGGGAGCTCCTCCGCCGCATCCGCGCGCTCGGGGCCGACTACGCCCTCCTCGACGCCCCGGCCGGTCTGGACGCGGCCGCCATCGAGCTCTTCGGGCTCGCCGACGCGTCGATATCGGTCACCGTCGGGACCCCGGACGCGGTCGAGGCGACGCACCGGTTCTTCCTCGCGGCCTTCCTGGCGCGCGCCCGCGCCAGCGCGGTGCGGCGGGACGTCGCCCAGGTCGTCGACGCGCTCGTGCGCCGGCCCGGGAGCCCGCCCTCGCCGCGGGAGGTGATCGCCGCCGCAGCCGCCGCGTCGCCGGCGCTCGGCGAGGAGCTGCGCGAGCTCGCCGCCGTGTTCCATCCGCAGCTCGTCGTGAACCAGACCCGGGTGAAGGCGGACGAGGAGCTCGGCGAGGCGATGATCTCCGCGGCGATCCGCTGGCTCGGGGTCGCGCCGCGCCTGCTCGGATCGATCGGCTGGGACGACAACGTGTGGCTCTCGTTGCGGCGCGGCCTGCCGCTGCTCGTCGAGTTCCCGCGCAGCCGCGCGTGCCGCGATCTCGAGTCCGTCGTGCGCAGGCTCCTCAACCTCGACGGCCGCGAGCTCCCGGAGCCGGCCCTCATCCCGCCGGCCACGGCCGATCAGAACCTCTACGAGATCCTCGAGATCTACCCCGGCGCTTCCGAGGAGGAGGTGCGGCGCGCGCGCAAGCAGATCCGCGAGTGGTACGGATCGGACGGGCTCGCCGGGCGCGGCGTCTGCTCCGTGACGGATCGCGCGTTCTACCTGCAGCGGACCGAGGAGGCGCACGCGACGCTGCTCGACAGGACGAAGCGGCGCGAATACGACCGGCGCGTCTTTCCGGACGGCTTTCCGCCCGCGCACGAGCGCCCCGCGGAGCTGCGCGGCTCGATCGCCGGGCCGGTGACGGCGACGCGCGACTCGCTCCCCGAGATCGAGATCGGCGAGGACCAGATCGTGGACGGCGCGTTCCTCGGCCGCGTGCGGCGAGAGCTCGGCGTCGAGCTCGTCGACATCTGCAACCGCGCCAAGATCTCGATGGCGTATCTCAAGGCGATCGAGGAGGAGCGGTTCGCGGCCCTCCCGGAGGCGGTGTTCACCCGCGGCTTCGTCGCGGAATTCGCGAAGTTCCTCAAGATCGACGCGCGGCGTGCGGCGCGGGACTTCATGGCCAAGTACAGCGCGGCGCGGCCGATCGCGGGGAAGTAGCGGCGCGGCTCAGCCTTCCCTGGGCGGCAAGCGGCTCACGTGGATGTCGGCGGCGACGTCGGAGTCGATCGCGATCTCGGAGTCGCCGTAGAGGAGCACGAACGCCGGGTGGCGGCGGTGGAGCTCGAGGATCTCGCCCGGGTTCAGCCCGAGCGACGAGAGCCGGTGCATGCGCTCGTGGGCCCGCGGCTTGATGTACACGATCCGCGCCCGCTCCCCCGCCCGGAGGTCCGTGAGCGGGACGATCTGCGACGCGACCTCGGTCAGGCGATCGCGGCAGCACGCGCCGGGCGGGATCGGGCGACCGTGCGGGCACGCGCTCGGGTGGCCGAGGAGCGTGCAGACCGCGTCGATCATCTCCTCGCGGATGCCGTGCTCGACGAGACAGCCGATCTCCGATGCGAGCGACCGGTCCACGCCGAGCAGCGTGTAGAGGAGCATCTCGGCGAGGCGGTGCCGCCGGATCGTCGCGGTCGCGACGGCCCGCCCGGCCTCGGTCAGATCGACGCGATCCCGATCGCGACGGGCGTATCCGGCGGCGACGAGCGCGTCCACGTCCTCGGACGTCACTCGGATCTTGGAGTCCTCGGTCTCGGCCGCCTGCAGCTGCGAGAGCGACACGGCGCCGTGCTCTGCCGCCATCGCGATCGCCTCCAACAGGTTCTCTTCCCGATCCGTCACCGCCACGCGGCACCTCCTTCTCAACCGAACGTCACGCCGAGCGCGCGGCACGCCGCGTTCAGCCCAGCCCCGACCGCGATCGCGTACGCGGAGACGAGGGCGATCATCGCGGCCGCCGTCGGCAGCCCCCGCTCCTTGACGAGCACGATCGCCGAATTCATGCACGGCATGAGGAACGACATGACGAGCATCGTCACGACGAGCTGCACGTTGTCGAACCCGCCGCGCGCGAGCTCGAGCTCCGCTGCCCCGCTCTCGCGCCGGATCAGCGTCTTGACGAAGACGCGGACCGCCTCGTCCGGCAGGCCGAGGAGCCCGTTGACTACCGGGTGCGCCGCGCGCTCGAGAGCGTCGAGGCCGCCCAGGCGGTTCACGGTGAACACGACGAGCGACGCCAGGAGGAACAGCGGCACCGCCTCCTTCATGAAGTGGTAGGTCTGGCGGACCGTCCGCAGGGCGACGCTCGAGAGCCGCGGCCCGCGCATCGGCGGGATCTCCATGATGAAGTCCGACGCGCTCCCCTGGAGCAGGTGGCTCGTCGCGAAGCCCGCGAGGAGCGTTTGCGTGACGATGACGCCGAACACCGTGGCGGCGGCGGACGCGGGCATCGGCGCGAGGATGACGAGCATCATCGCGAGCAGCGGCGCGCACGGCGTGCCGAGCATGAGCAGGAACGACGCGATGATCCGCTCGCGCTTCGTGTCGAGCATGCGCGTCGTGATGAGCGCCATCGTGACGCACGAGAAGCCCATGGTGAGCGGGATGATCCCCCGGCCGTTCAGGCCGACGAGCCGGAACACGCGGTCGAAGAGGACCGAGAGCCGCGCCAGGTAGCCGGAATCGAGGAGGATGTTGAACGCGAAGTAGAAGAAGAAGAGCACCGGCATGACGAGGCCGAACGCGAGCGCGAACCCCGTCGGCACGAGGCCGAAGTCGGGGTCGACGAGCGCGTCCCGGAGGACGGGGGAGGGGAGGTGGGCGGCCAGCCGCTCCGCCCAGGGATTCAGCCAGCCGTCGAAGACGTGCATGCCGATCCAGTCCGCGACGCGCGTCGCGCCGAGCTCTCCTATCCAGAGATAGGCCGCCGCGACGACCGCCGCCCCGATCAGGAGCCCGAGCACCGGGTGGTGGGCCGCGCGGCCGAACGCGTCCAGGAACCGGCCGCCGCCCCCCTCGCGGGCGACCACCTGCGCGGACAGGTGTCCCGCAGCCGCGTGCAGCGCCTCGGTCATCTCGAGCTCCGGCGGGAGGCCGGTCCGCTCCGCCGCGATCTCCTCCAGCACCGCCGCGGTCCGCGCACGTGCACCATCGCCGAACTTCCGCCCCACGTGTCGCAGCGCGGCGTCGTCCCGCGCGAGCAGGAGCGTCGCGAGCCCGCGGGTCGCGCCCGGCGCGCCGATCGCCTCGAGCACCCGATCGAGGGCGCGCTCCAGGTGCTTCGGGAACGCCGCGACGCGGCGCGGCACGGCCGGGCGATCGAGCGCGGACACGAGCGCGTCCACCCCGGCGCCGTCCGCCGCGGAGGTGATCACCACAGGCGCGCCGACGAGGCTCTCGAGCAGCCCGGCGTCGATCGCGACGCGGTGACGCCACGCCTTGTCCTCCATGTTGATCGCGAGGACGACAGGGATGCCGAACTCCGCGACGTGCGCGAAGAGCGCGAGCGAGCGCTTCGGATCACGGGCGTCGGCGACGACGATAACGGCCCGCGGATCGAGCTCGAGGAGGGCGCTGCGCGCGACGGCTTCGTCCACGCCCTCGGGGAAGAGCGTCGCCGTGCCGGGCGTGTCGACGAGCTCCGCGGCGCCGCCGTCGCCGCCACCCCGGCCGAGAAGGCGCCGCAGGAACGTCCGCGTGAGGCCTCGCGCGAGGGCACCGCGCGTCGCCGTAATCGACGTCGCCGGGACCGCGATGTCCGGGAACCGCTCACCGCAGAGCCGCGCGAAGAGCGTGGTCTTGCCCGACTGCAGCGGGCCGATGAGCAGCACGGGCCGCTGTTCAGCGCCAGGCGAGCGTTCCCGAGGAGCGGCGCGCGAGTTCAAAGGCGAGCACAAGTCGGGCCTCCTCGAGCTGACTTATCATCGACCGCGCCGATTGCATATCGGTCCGCGTCTTCTCGAGCGCCGCCTCGGCCGCCGCGAGGCGCACCCCGGCCGTCCTGCGCGCCTCAAGCAGGGTGACGACGAGCCGCCGGAGCGTCGCGTACCTTCTGAGGAACGCGGACGCCGAGGGCGCGCCGAGCAGGTACCGGAACGCCGCGCCGCGCCGCCCGAGCCGGTAGAGGAAGCCGGCCCGCTCGGCGAGGGACCTGTCGATCTCCAGCACCTCCATCCGGGCCGCGTCGATCGCGGCGGCGTTCTCGGCCTCGCGAAGGGCGAGCTCGGCGGCGCGAGCAGAGGTCCGGGCGATGTCCTGGTCGCGGGCCGCGATCTCGGCCGCGATCTCGGCGTCGCTCACGTGGGAGAGATCGTCCGCGGCCGCGTGCGACGCGAGCAGGGTCGTCGAGACGACGAGCGCCGCGGCTGCCGTGCGGATCACCTCAGACCTCCTCGATGCGGCGCAGGGTGAGCGCCGCGCCGAAGGTCCCGGCGGCGAGGCCGCCGACGAGGAGGGCGATCGTCGCGGCGTCGCCGAGCCGCGTGAGGCCGCCGACACCGACGAGCGGCAGCACGTCCGCCAGCGCGCCGTCGAGCCGGGCCATGAGCGCGGCGAGCAGCGCCAGCGCGAGGCCCATGGCGAGCGCGGCCTCGATGGCGCCTTCGATGAGGAACGGCAGCCGGACGTACCCGTCGGTGGCGCCGATGAAGCGCAGCACCTCGATCTCGCGGCGACGCGCGCTCACGCTCGTCCGGACGGCCGCGGCCACCACGAGGACCGCCACGACCAGCGCGAGGGCGCCGAGCCCGAAGGCGGCGAGGCGCGCGACGAGGCTCGCCGCGGCGAGCCGGTCGAACCAATCGTCGTACAGCTCGACCTCTTCGACCCCGCGGACGGCGCCGAGCCGGGCCGCGAGCGCGCGCCGCCCGGGAGGGCTGTGCGCGAGGGCGCCGCCCAGCGAAACGTCGATCGCGGTCGGGAACGCGGTCGACGGGAGCGCGACGGCGATGTCGCCGAGCGCCCCGAGATCCGCCGCGAAGCGATCCCGCGCCTCCTGCGGCGCAACGACATCCGCGGCGCGTACGCCGTCGATCTCCGTGATCGCGGCCGCGAGCCGCGCGACCTCCTCGGCCGGCACGCCGTCGCGGACGTACAGGGTCAGCTCCGCGCCGCCGAGCCAGCGCGCGAGCAGGGCGTCGACGTTGCGCGCGGCGGTCAGCGTCGCCGCGAAGCTCAGGAACGACGCCGCGAGCGTCACCACGGACAGGGCGTGCATCCAAGGCCGCCGCCGCATCCCGCTGAACGTTCGCCGAACGACGTGGAGCACACGGTGCATCCGATCCTCCTCCTAGACGGCCGCGCCGCTGCGGGCGGTTGTCTCGCCGCCCGTCGACGACATGCCGATGAGGCGGCCGCCTTCGAGCGCGACCACCCGGTGCGGGCGCGCCGCGATCAGCATGCGATCGTGGGTTGCGAGCACGATCGTCGTGCCGCGCCGGGAGACGCCCTCGAGCATGTCGAGCACGACGTTGGCGGAGAAGGCGTCGAGGCTGCCGGTCGGCTCGTCCGCGAGGATGATCTCGGGATCGCCGACGAGCGCGCGGGCGATCGCCACGCGCTGCTGCTCCCCGCCGGAGAGCCCGCCCGCCGGCTCCGCCCCTCGCCCGCCCATGCCGACGCGCTCGAGCGCCTCCTCGACGCGCCGCTCGATCTCCGCGCTCGACGCGCCGCGCACCTCGAGCGGGAGCGCGACGTTGCCCGCCGCGCTGAGGTCGTCCACGAGGCGGAAGTCCTGGAACACCACGCCCATCGAGCAGCGGAGCACGGAGATGGCGCCGCGCCGCAGGTCCGCGACGTCGTGCCCGTTGACGAAGAGGGCGCCGGTGTCCGGCGGTTCCGCGAGGTGCAGCACGCGCAGGAACGTGCTCTTGCCGGCACCGGACGCGCCCGTCACGTAGACGAACTCGCCGCGCCAGATGTCGAGCGACACGTCGAAAAGCGCGGGCCGATCCGGCCTGTAGAACCTGCTCACGCGCCGCAGCGAGACGAGCGGGAAGGGGTGATCGAAGCTCTCGCGACCTCTGCGCGTTTCCATGAGGCAGAGTGTGTCCTCGGCCCCGCGCTTTAGCAAAAAAACGGCTCCAACTGAACCCGCGTCCACTGAACGGGAGTGTGCTGTGGGCAAAGTTGTGGAAACACCGTGAAGAATACTGTGGATCTGTGCAGGAACACACTAGATATTGGCCATTACGGCCTAGCTGTGCACAACATATGGGGTATTTTCCTTGACAGCATATGGCAAAGCGGGCAGAACTCGTGGGTCGGCAACACTGAACAACACAAACCCATTTACGGTGAGCGCGTCGCCCGGCAGCGGGTCGGTACGGGCTCGCTGGAAGGGCTCTTTTCGGGGTTCGGCGCCCGGGCGCGTTCGCTGTGGGAGAGCGGCATGAGCACAACAGAGCGGTTCTCGATGAAAAGCGAGGGAGAGGTCGCGGACAAGAAGAAGAGGACCTCCGGCGGCGGCGGGGGGCTCAAGTTCTCGCGGCTCCTGACCAGCGTGGGCAGCCACCCTTACGACGAGGTCGCCTGGGAGCGCCGCGGGGCGTCGATCGCCAACGACAAGGGCGAGAAGATTTTCGACGTCGATGACGTCGAGGTGCCGGCGTTCTGGAGCCAGCTCGCGACGAATGTCGTGGTGTCCAAGTACTTCCGCAGCCAGAGCCGGTCCGGCGAGCGCGAGAAGTCCGTGCGGCAGATCATCGATCGCGTGGTCGGCGCGATCTCCTCGTGGGGGCGGCGCGACGGCTACTTCGCGTCGGAGCACGACGCCGAGACGTTCGAGATCGAGCTGACGCACGTGCTGCTCCACCAGCTCGCGACGTTCAACAGCCCGGTCTGGTTCAACGTGGGGATCGACAGCCACCCGCAGGCGTCGGCGTGCTTCATCAACGCGGTCGAGGACACCATGGACTCGATCATGCAGCTCGCCACGACCGAGGCGGCCCTGTTCAAGGGCGGCTCCGGCTCCGGCACGAACCTGTCGCCGATCCGCTCGTCGCGCGAGAAGCTGTCCCTCGGCGGCCAGGCGTCGGGCCCGGTGTCGTTCATGCGCGGGTTCGACGCGTTCGCCGGCGTGATCAAGAGCGGCGGCAAGACGCGGCGCGCCGCGAAGATGGTCATCCTCAACGTCGATCACCCGGACATCGTCGAGTTCATCAACTGCAAGGTCGAGGAGGAGAAGAAGGCCTGGGCGCTCATCGAGGCGGGCTACAGCGGCGACATCAACGGCCCGGCGTACGGCTCGGTGTTCTTCCAGAACTCCAACAACTCGGTGCGCGCCTCCGACGCGTTCATGCGCGCCGTGGTCGAGGATCGCACGTACGAGACCAAGGCGGTGCTCGACGGCACGCCGATGGACACCCTCCGCGCGCGCGACGTGCTCAAGCAGATCGCCGAGGCCACTCACGCCTGCGGCGATCCGGGGCTGCAGTTCGACGACACGATCAACGGCTGGCACACGTGCAAGGCGTCCGGTCGGATCAATGCGTCGAACCCGTGCTCCGAGTACATGTTCCTCGACAACACCGCGTGCAACCTCGGCTCCCTCAACCTGATGCGGTTCGTCAGGGAGGACGGCGAGTTCGACACGGATCTGTTCCGGCACGTCGTGGACATCATGATCACCGCGCAGGAGATCATCGTCGACAACGCGAAGTACCCGACCGAGCGGATCGCCGAGAACAGCCACCGGTATCGGCCGCTCGGGCTCGGCTACGCCAACCTCGGCGCGCTGCTCATGAGCCGCGGCCTCCCGTACGACAGCGACGCCGGGCGGGCCTACGCGGGCGGCCTCTCGGCGCTCATGACCGGCGAGGCGTACGCCCACTCCGCGCGCATCGCCTCCAAGATCGGCCCGTTCCCGGACTACGCGCCGAACGCCGAGGCGATGCTCGAGGTGATAGACAAGCATCGCGCGGCGGTGGACGACATCGACACGGAGCTCGCGTCGCCGGTCGTGATCCAGGCGGCGACGCAGGTCTGGGACGAAGCCCGCGCGCTCGGCCGGAAGCACGGCTTCCGCAACGCGCAGGTCACGGTGCTCGCGCCGACCGGGACGATCGCCTTCATGATGGACTGCGACACCACGGGGATCGAGCCGGATATCGCGCTCGTCAAGTACAAGCGCCTCGTGGGCGGCGGCATGCTGAAGATCGTGAACCAGTCCGTCCGCCGCGCGCTCGAGCGGCTCGGCTACACGCACAGGGAGGGTGATGCGATCCTCGCGCACATCGAGCGCACGGGCACGATCGAGGGCGCGCCCGACCTGAGCCCCGAGCACCTGCCGGTGTTCGACTGCGCGTTCCGCGCCGAATCCGGCTCGCGGACGATCGAGCCGCTCGGCCACATCCGCATGATGGCGGCGGTGCAGCCGTTCATCTCGGGCGCGATCTCGAAGACGGTCAACGTCCCCCCGGAGGCGACGGCCGACGAGATCTTCGAAACCTACCTTGAGGCGTGGAAGCTCGGGCTCAAGGCCGTGGCGATCTATAGGGACGGGTCCAAGCGCACGCAGCCCCTCTCGACGAGCGAGAAGGCGAAGAACATGCAGGCCGCGCGCGCCTACTCCCCCGAGATGGCGCGGAGGCGGCTGCCCGACGAGCGCCAGAGCATCACGCACAAGTTCGACATCTCCGGGCACGAGGGTTACATCACCGCCGGCATGTACGACGACGGGACGGTCGGCGAGATCTTCATCCGCATGGCGAAGGAGGGCTCGGTGGTGTCCGGCCTCATGGACTCCTTCGCCACCGCGATCTCGCTCGCGCTCCAGTACGGCGTGCCGCTCAAGGTGCTCGTCGACAAGTTCAGCCACACGCGGTTCGAGCCGTCCGGCATCACGCGCAACCCGGAGATCCCGATCGCCAAGTCGATCATGGACTACCTGTTCCGGTGGATGAACCTCAAGTTCGGCCCGCGGGAGTGTGCGCTCAACGGCATGAACATCGGCGACGGCGACGAGCCGCGGGTCACCGTGCGCTCGTCCGACATGAGCAGCATCGCGCCGGAGCCGTTCCGCGCGACGAGCGACTTCGCAGGGTTCGAGACCGAGGTCGACGCGCCGCCGTGCCCGGAGTGCGGATCGATCATGGTCCGCTCCGGCGCCTGCCACCGCTGCCTGAACTGCGGCGCGACGTCCGGCTGCAGCTGATCCTCCCCCGCGCCAGGAGGCGACACCCATGCAGCGAGGCAACCTGATCGTTTTCGAGGGGATCGACGGGGCCGGCACCACGACGCAGGCCGAGGAGCTCAGGCGGAGGTTCGCCGCCCGCGGCCTGCCCGCGACCGTGATGGCGCAGCCGTCGGGCGGGCCCGTGGGGATGCTCATCCGGCAGATCCTCAAGGGGAGGCTCGTCACGGTCGGCAACAAGCCGCCGGGCTGGATCACGATGTCGCTCCTTTTTGCGGCCGACAGGCAGGACCTCCAGGAGTCCGAGCTCGAGCCGAGCCTGCGCGACGGGATGAACGTCATCTGCGACAGGTACGTGCAGTCGTCGGTCGTCTACCAGAGCGTGAGCGCGAGGCGCGAGGGGGCGATCCCGTGGATCCTCGAGATCAACCGGCACATGCGCCGCCCGGACGTCGTGTTCTACCTGCGCGTCGATCCCGCGGACGCTAAGCGCCGCCGCGACGCGCGCTCGGACCGGCCCGAGATCTACGACGACCTCGAGCTGCAGACGCAGATCGCCGAGGCGTACGATCACATCGGCGAGACGTTCCCGGACGTCCCGTTCGTCACCGTGGACGGCTCGAGGCCCGTCGACGAGATCGCGGAGGAGATCTGGGCGGCCGTCGAGCGCATCCGCGCCACAGGAGCACCGATATGAACGCAATCGCTCGGCCTGCGACGCGGGGAGCCTCCCTCCAAGCTTTCGGGAGGCAACCCCGCTGCGCGGCCTCGCTAATATTCTCAATAACCTTATGTGTTCTAGCTTGTTGTGTTGCTGGATGTGGGGGATCGAAGATCGAGGCGGCGTCGAGCTCCGGTGACGTGAGCGCAGCCGAGGCGCCCGTCGTCGAGACGGAGCTGCGCCGGGCGGCGCTCGACGAGCTGCTCGCCAAGGGGCCGGCGTACGCGCTCGCCATGGTGCAGATCGACCCGGCGAAGAAGGACGGCAAGTTCGTCGGGTTCCGGATCGTGTCGTTCCGATCCGAGATCCCCGCCTATCTGGACCTGCGCCCCGGCGACGTCGTGACGCGGATCAACGACCTGCCGATCGAGCGGCCCGAGCAGTTCTTCGCGGTGTTCGAGGTGCTCCGGACCGCGGCCGAGGTGAAGCTCGACGTCCTGCGCGACGGCGCGCCGAAGACGATCACCGTTCCGATCGTCCCGTGAGCGGCGACCCGACCGCGCTATAGGAACAACATCCCTTCGCCGCGCGTTTCTACAGGTGCCGCAATTTTGACTCGGGCGATCAAACCCGTTTGAATGGGCACAACGCAGGGAGGGACCTCAAGCCATGAACATGACCAGCGTCTTTCTGGCCGGCGGTGCCGCCGACAAGCCGATGGGCAGCCTCGTCGACATGATCCGCCTCGTGCTCGAGGCGTCGCCGATCGTCAAGGGCGTCATCGTGTTGCTCGGGTTCTTCATCCTCGCGTGCGTGTTCATCATCCTCTACAAGTACATCCAGATCCGGCGCGCCCGCCGGCAGACACAGCGGTTCCTCGACGCGTTCTGGGAGTCGAAGCGGCTCGACGATATCTACTCCGCGGCCGAGACGTTCCACAGGAGCCCGATCTCCCAGCTGTTCCGCGCGGGCTACATCGAGCTGTCCAAGCTCAAGGGCGCCGCCGACAAGGGGAGCCCCGCGACGGACGAGACGCACGCCGGCGACATCGGGAACGTGGAGCGCGCCCTGCGCCGCGCGTCGACGAGCGAGATCACGCACCTCGAGAGCATGGTTCCGTTCCTCGCCACGACCGGCTCCACCGCGCCGTTCGTCGGCCTGTTCGGCACGGTGATAGGCATCATGATCTCGTTCATGAAGATCACCGCCGAGGGGTCGGCCGGCATGGAGGTCGTGTCCCAGGGGATCTCCGAGGCGCTCATCGCGACCGCGATAGGCCTTCTGGCGGCGATCCCGGCCGTGATCGCGTACAACTACTTCCTGCGCCAGATCCGCGTGCTGTCTTCGGAGATGGAGAACTTCTCGGCGGACTTCCTCAACATCGTGAAGCGCCACTTCCTGAAGTAGGGGGACGCCATGGGCTTTTCTTCGACTTCGGGACCCGGCACGCCGATGAGCGAGATCAACATCACGCCGTTCGTCGACGTGATGCTCGTCCTCCTGATCATCTTCATGGTCACCGCACCCATGATGGGCCGCGGCGTCGAGCTCGATCTGCCCAAGGCGAAGGCGGAGCCCATGGAGGTCGACCAGTCGAAGCTCGTGATGACGATAGACGCCGGGAGGCGCGTCTTCCTCGGCGAGACCGAGATCCCGCACGCCAAGCTTGAGGACGCGCTCGGGAGCAACGCGCGGCTCCGGCGCGAGGGCGAGCTGTACCTCCAGGCGGACGCGACCGTCCCGTACGGGTTCGTCGTGCAGGTGATGGCGATCATCAAGAAGGCCGGCATCCCGAAGCTCGGCATGATCACGGATCCGGCCCAGGGGAAGTGGCCGCCCGAGGAGGCCGCGCCCCCGTCGCCGTAGAGCGCCTAGCGCGAAGGCGATCCTGCGTCCTCCACGCCCGCGTCGGCGCCCTCTGCGAGCAGCGCCGCGGGAGCGATCGCCGGGACCGAGTCGGCGAGCCACCTGATGAACGCGAGCTGCAGATCGTGCGCGCCGTACGCGGTGTCGTTCACGGGCTCGTCGCGCATCGTGCCGAACGTGTCGTTCCCCCACATCGCCGCCTGGGGCATGAGGACGATCTCGCCGCCCTTCACCGGGAACCGGCGCGCCACCGTGACCGCGTGCCCGTCCGGCGCGGTGGCGTCGGCGAGCCGCGCGCCGCCGCGGACGACGACGTCGAGCAGGAACGGCGTCCCGCCCTTGATGTCCCTCGGGGCGCGATTTCTCCCGGAGCCGCCGAAGGACGCGGGGAGGACCGCCGCCGCCTTCAGATCGCGCCGGATCGAGAGATCGGGCGCCACGATCGGGAGCGCTGCTCCCGTGAGCCGGGCAACCTCGGGCTGCGTCCGCGAGACGAGCTGTGCGGGAGAGATCGTGCTCCCCCCGGTAGAGATCGAGAGGTTCGGGAGGAAGTGCGCGAGGAGTTGCGCCGTCCCGCGCTGCGGAGTGGACGGATCGAAGACGAGGACGATCCGCTGCCCCTGCGCGAGGCGCTTCGCCAGGATGTCGAGGTCGGAGGCGCTGTACTTCTCGGGCGGATCCGTCAGCACGAGGACGTCCGCCGGCTCGTCGAGATCGACGAGCCCGAGCGGCGCCACGCGCTCGTCGCGCGAGAAGTTGATGAACATCGGGTGGAAGCCGTTGCTCTTCCTGATGCCGATGTTCCACAGGGTGTGCGTGAGGTCGAACCCGATCTTCACGCCCGCCTGCGGGGCGTCCGCGATGTGGGGCTGCTCGTCCTCCCTTTGGGAGAGCCACGCGAAGGCGTTCATCGCGAAGCGGTAGTTGTCCCCGACCCCGAGCCACTGCACGCCCAGCGTGTTGTGATCCCCGATGACGACGACGCGGCCCTTGCCCTTCTCGACCGCCGCGATGAGCGGGATCCCCGGACCTGTGCGCTCGCCCGGATCCACGCGGCGGTTCGACTCCTTCGACGGCTTCAGGGTGATGTAGTTGCCCTCGTCCGCGTGCCCGTTGTCGGAGAGGAACGCGATGCCGTGCTCGGTCTCGAGCGGTGCGCCGCCCATCCAGCTCGTCACTCGGACCTTGCGGCTCACCGGGTGCTCCTTCCAGTTGCGGATGCGCAGGAGGATTTGGGTGTTGCCGATCGCGTACTCCGTCTCCCCGGGCTCCCGCGCGTAGGCCGCGGGCACCTTGACACCGAAGTGCGCGAGCAGCGGGTTGAGCACCTCGGAGCTGTCGTAGGCGTTGTTGTGCTCCGCGACCACGAAGAGCCCGCCGCCCTCCTCCACGAACCGAACGATGTCCGCGATCTCTTCGTCGCCCAGCCGGGAGAACGGCCTGTCCGGGACCGAGCGGCCGCCGGGCTTCAGGGTCGGGACGTTGAAGAACAGGACGTCGTGCTGCTTGAGGATCGCGTAGTCGAGCGGCCCCTCGCGCAGCTCGCGGTACCGGAAGTCGTGAAGCATCAGGTTGCCGAGCAGACGACTCGTCGACTGGGAGTGACAATATCGGAACTCGTAATCATCGAGCACGAAGTCCGGCCGCGCCTCCCATTGGTGGGAGATGTCCACGAGGATCGCGGTCTTGCCGTCGCCGACCCAGGGCTCGATGACGTACTTCGAGACCTCCTTCTCCCCGTCGCCACAGCCGGTCCCGACGACCACCGTTGCTGTAATCACCAAACAATACAGCGAAAGAATTCGGTTTTTTCTATGCACGTTCGCTCTCCCGATCCGATGCGGCCCAAGCTTCGGTTGGCTGGAAACGACACATATGATAAAGAGGGGACCTCTGCGAGTCAACGGGAGGCGAGGTGATAATGAGGCGCGCGGCTTTGTTGTTCGTGAGCATTCTCGCGCTGTTGCCGTCCGCGTGCGACCGCGGCGGCGCAACGCCGCCGGAGGTCAAGATCCGGAGCAGGGCAGACCAGCTGACGTATGGCGGCGAGCTCGACATCGGCACGCCGTTGAATCGGTACGTGAACGAGAAGACCACCGCCTCGCTGTTGGATCTTCGATCGTCCCTGCGCAAGCCGATGATGCGGGTGTTCGAGCTCCTCAAGGGGCCGGACGTGACGCGCCGAAGGCCCACGCCGATGGCCTCCCTCCAGGCGCCGTTCGGCGACGAATCGAGTGGCCCGCGGCCTGAGCTCGTCGAGGTGCTGCGGCTCGCCGGGTTTCGATTGATCAGCCTCGGCACACGGGGGCTGGCGCTCGCGGACGAGGCGGGCGCCGAGACCACCGTCCAGGTGCTGCGCGACGCCGGGATCGCCCCCGTCGGGCTCGCGGGCGCGGACGGCGCGCCGCTGGTGCACAGGACCGCGATCGGCGACACGAAGGCGTCGATCGTCGGCTTCGGTTTCGTCGATCGGGCGCCGCGCAACGAGGTCATCGCCGCGTACGAGACCAATCGAGCCGATGCTGCGGTGGCGGCCGCGAAGGCGGCCTTTTCGGGCGACGGCGATCGCGGCGCGCTCTCCTTTGCGGTCGTGGGATGGGCCGACAAACAGGACTCGGCCGCACGCCGCAAGATCGCGCACGCCTTGATCGACGACGCCGGGGTCGACGTCGTGCTCGGCCACTTTGCGGGAGCTTTCGAGGGGATCGAGGCGCACGGGGGCGGGCTCGTCGTCTACAACCCGGGCCTCCTCTTCAGCTGCAACGTCGCCAAGGACTCGATCGAGCAGGCGTTCGTCTACCGGATCCACCTCGCGGGGGGCGCGCTCTCCTGGGTCGAGGCGCAGCCGATCGAGCTGCGTCGGCGGTCGAGCAACATCGGGATGGGCACGGCCAACACGTACGGCGCCGTCGACAAGCTCGTCGCGCAGTCGGCGAAGCTCGACACGAAGATGGGCGACGAGTTCGGCAGGGGGATCCTGGATCTGCCGGTCGCGAACGGGCGCGAGTAGAGCGTCACCATGCCGAAAATCGTCGTGACGGGCGGGTGCGGGTTCATCGGATCGAATTTCCTCGTCCGGTTCGTTCCCGAGATGGCGGATTCGAAGTTCGTCAACGTCGACAAGCTCACGTACGCGGGGAACCCCGCGAGCGTCGCGGAGATCGCGAACGCGCCGAACTACGAGTTCGCGCGCGTCGACGTCGCCGATGTCGAGGCCGTGCGCGCCCTGTTCGACGAGGTGAAGCCGGACTGGGTGTTCCACTTCGCCGCCGAGAGCCACGTGGACAGGAGCATCCACGGGCCGCGGGAGTTCTTCCTCTCGAACGTCATCGGCACGGTGAACCTGCTCGAGGCGTGCCGCCAGCTCTGGAAGACGGCGGACGGCCACGTGTTCCACCACGTGAGCACGGACGAGGTGTACGGCTCGCTCGGCGCGGAGGGCGCCTTCAAGGAGACCACGCCGTACGATCCGAGCAGCCCCTACTCCGCGTCGAAGGCGGCGAGCGATCACGCGGTGCGGGCGTACCACCGCACGTACGGGCTGCCGGTCGTGGTCACGAACTGCTCGAACAACTACGGCCCGCGCCAGTTCCCGGAGAAGCTCGTCCCGCTCATGATCCTCAACGCGCTCGAGGGCAAGCCGCTCCCGGTATACGGCCGCGGCGCGAACGTGCGCGACTGGCTCTTCGTCGAGGACCACTGCGAGGCGATCATGGCCGCGGCGACGCGCGGCGCGCCGGGAACGACCTACAACATCGGCGGCTCGTGCGAGCTCGCCAATCTCGACGTCGTGCGCGCGATCTGCGACGCGGTCGCGGAGGGGACCGGGAAGGATCCGGCGGCGCTGCGCCGCCTCGTGACGTTCGTCGCCGATCGCCCGGGGCACGACTTCCGCTACGCGATGGACACGGCGAAGATCCGCGCGGAGCTGGGTTGGGAGCCGCGCGAGAACTTCGCGACCGGGATGAAGCGCACCGTGCGCTGGTACCTCGACAACCCGGGCTGGATCGACGGCGTGCGAACGGGCGAGTACCGCAAGTGGATGGAGACGAACTACTCCGGAAGGACCGCGCGATGATAAAAAAGGCGATCATTCTGGCCGGCGGCGCGGGCACGCGCCTCCACCCGGTGACGCTGGCGACGAGTAAGCAGCTCCTGCCGGTCTACGACAAGCCGATGATCTACTACCCGCTCTCCACGCTCATGCTGGCGGGGATCCGCGAGGTGCTGATCATCACGACGCCGCGCGACAGCCAGGCGTTCCGGGATCTCCTCGGCGACGGCGCGCAGTGGGGCCTGTCGCTCTCGTACGCGGTGCAGCCCGACCCGGGCGGCCTCGCGCAGGCGTTCCTCGTGGGCGAGCGGTTCGTCGGCGGCGGATCGTGCGGCCTCGTGCTCGGCGACAACCTGTTCTACGGCCACGGGCTCTCGGACACGCTCGAGCGCGCGACACAGCTCGAGCACGGCGCCACCGTGTTCGCCTACCGGGTCGAGCGGCCGCAGGAGTACGGCGTCGTCGAGCTCGCACCGGACGGACGCGCCCTCTCCCTCGAGGAGAAGCCCGCGAAGCCGAGGTCGCGCTGGGCGGTCACGGGGCTGTACTTCTACGACGAGCGGGTGGTCGGGCTCGCGAAGAGCCTCACGCCCTCGGCGCGCGGCGAGCTCGAGATCACGGATCTGAACCGGTTGTACCTCGAGGACGGATCGCTGCGCGTGGAGCGCCTCGGCCGCGGGAACGCCTGGCTCGACACCGGCTCCCACGCGTCGCTGCTCCAGGCGTCGCTGTTCGTGGAGACCGTGGAGCAGCGCCAGGGCCTGCTTATCGCGTGCCCGGAGGAGATCGCGTGGAGCCGCGGCTGGATCTCCGACGAGCAGCTCCGCAGGCTCGGCGAGTCGCTCTCCAAGAACGAGTACGGCAGATATCTTCTCCGACTGCTCGACGAGGAGCGCGGCTGATGCGCGTCCTCGAGACCGAGATCCCGGGCGTTTTGATCGTCGAGCCGCAGCTCTTCGGCGACGCGCGGGGATCCTTCGTCGAGACCCACAGACAGGAGACGTATGCCGCCGCCGGCATCGCGCCCGAGGGCTTCGTGCAGGACAACCTCTCGCTCTCGCGTGGGGGCGTGCTCCGCGGCCTGCACTACCAGTGGCCGAACCCGCAGGGGAAGCTCGTCCAGGTGCTCACCGGGGAGGTGTTCGACGTTGCGATCGACATTCGCGTCGGCTCGCCCACGTACGGAAAGTGGATCGGCGCGCAGCTCTCGGGCGAGAACCGGCGCCAGCTCTATGTCCCGCCGGGCTTCGCCCACGGGTTCGCCGTGCTGAGCGAGTCCGCCCTGTTCGCGTACAAGTGCACCGCGTACTACGATCCGTCGGCGGACCGAGGTGTCGCGTGGGACGATCCGGAGATCGCGATCGCGTGGCCGATCGCCGCGCCGGAGCTGTCCGCCAAGGATCGCGCGGCGCCGAGGCTCGCGGAGATCCCCAAGGAGAAGCTCCCCATCTACGTGCCGCCGACAGGATCGCGCCTTTGAGCGGCCAGGGTTCACGGCCGAGGATCCTCGTCACCGGCCGCGACGGCCAGGTCGGGTTCGAGCTCGTCCGCGCGCTCGCCCCGCTCGGCGAGATCCGCGCCGTGGACGTGGGCGACGTCGATCTTTGCGATCCGGACGCGATCCAGGATCTCGTCCGCGGGCTGCGCCCGTCTCTCATCGTGAACCCGGCGGCGTACACCGCGGTGGACAAGGCCGAGATCGAGGCCGACGTCGCGCGCGCCGTGAACGCCGCGGCGCCGGGGATCCTGGCGGAGGAGGCGGCGCGGCTCGGAGCGCCGATCCTGCACTACTCCACCGACTACGTGTTCGACGGCGCCAAGCGCGAGCCCTACCTCGAGGAGGACGCGCCGTCGCCGACCGGCGTGTACGGCCGCACCAAGCTCGAGGGCGAGGAGGCGGTCCGAAGATCGGGCGCCCGCCACGTCATCCTCCGTCTCGCCTGGGTGTACGGGACGCGCGGGCACAACTTCCTCCTGACGATGTTGCGATTGGGGCGCGAGCGGAAGTCGCTGCGGGTCGTCGACGATCAGATCGGCAGCCCCACGTGGTGCCGCCTGATCGCCGAGGCGTCGGCTGTCCTGTGCCGGGATCTGCTCCGAGGCGAGGGCGTGCCGTCCGGCGTCTACCACCTGCCCGCCGGGGGCGAGACGAGCTGGCACGGCTTCGCGCAGGCGATCTTCGACGCCGCCGCCGCTGGGGGACGAGGCGAGCGGCCGGAGATCGAGGCGATCCCCACTTCCGCGTACCCGACGCCCGCGAGGCGGCCGACCTATTCGGTCCTTTCTGGAAAGAGGCTCGAAGCCGCGGCGGGGATCGCCCTGCCGGACTGGCGGGTGCAGCTCGGGCTCGCCCTGGCGGGCGCATCCGGGCTCGAGGAGCGAGTCGCGTGAGAAAGAAACGGAAACACCGGCTGCTCGTCTTCGTCGTGGCCTACAACGCCGAGTCGACGCTGCTCAAGGTGCTCGACCGGATCCCGGCGGCGCTCTTCGACGCGTACGACACCGAGGTGCTCGTCATCGACGACGCCTCCCGCGACCGGACCTTCGAGGTCGGGCGGGAGCGCGCCGCCTCCGCGACGCGGTACGCGTTCACCATGCTCCAGAACCCCGTGAACCAGGGGTACGGCGGCAACCAGAAGCTCGGCTACGAATACGCGATGCGACACGGCTTCGACAGCGTCGCCCTGCTGCACGGGGACGGGCAGTACGCGCCGGAGAAGCTGCCGGATCTGATCGCGCCGATCGCAGCGGGCGAGGCGGACGCCGTGTTCGGGACGCGCATGGCGGTGAGCGGCGACGCGCTCAAGGGCGGCATGCCGATGTACAAGTTCGTCGGGAACAAGATCCTGACCGCGTTCCAGAACGCCGTCCTCGGCACGCGGCTCAGCGAGTTCCACTCGGGGTTCCGCGCCTACTCCGTGCAGGCGCTGCGCGAGATCCCGTTCCAGCTCAACTCGAACGACTTCCACTTCGACACCGAGATCATCGTCCAGCTGGTCCTCGGGAAGCGCCGCATCCTCGAGATCCCGATGCCGACCTACTACGGCGACGAGGTGTGCTACGTGAACGGCGTGAAGTACGCGAAGGACGTCGTCGTCGCGACGCTCGCGTCCCGGGCACACAAGGCCGGCCTCAAGTACCAGCGCAAGTACGACGTGGAGGGCGGGGCGGAGCCGTACGACGTCAAGCTCGGCTACTCGTCCTCGCACACCGCCGCGATCGACGCCGTGCCCGAGGGATCCAAGGTCCTCGACATCGGCTGCGGCCCGGGGCTCGTGGCGCGGGAGCTCCAGGGCAAGGGGTGCACGGTCGTCGGGCTCGACCTGCGGGAGCCCGACCCCGCGAACATGACCAGGTTCATCCGCTGGGATCTGAACGCCGACACGATCCCAGATCGGAA
>JALNZK010000016.1 GCA_023229365.1 Pseudomonadota bacterium
AAGACCGGACAGATTTGAGTGCGCGCCCCGCAGAACGCGGTCCGTGTCTTTTCAGCAGGTTACGCAGGGCATGTCAGGAGATCTGGATTCGGACTCGGACTCGGATTCGGACTCGGACTCGGACTCGGATTCGGACTCGGATTCGGACTCGGACTCGGACTCGGACTCGGACACCGGCACGGCGGACGGCGCGTGCACGAACAGCGCGGATCTCGAGATCCTCGGGTCGACCGACGTCTCGGGCGCGATGATGACGTGCGCGATGGATTGCTACGGCAACGAGGAGTGTGTCTCGGGATGCATGGCCGACTCCACCGGCCTGTCCGCCGACTGCTCGGCGTGTTTCGGCGGCGTGGCCGGGTGTATCGCGGCCAACTGCCTCTCCGACTGCATGAGCCCGAGCTCGCCGGAATGCGTGACGTGCATCGCCGAGAGCTGCGGCCCGGGGTTCGAGGAGTGCTCCGGAGTCGCCTTCACGATGTGAGCCCCGCCGCGCCTTTCTACGACCAGTAGTTGTCGGGGTAGTCGGGGTTCCACTGCCTGGGGATCGTTCGGCCCTTGCCGATCTTGAACTTGGGCCCGCCGTCCGTCGCGCCGAGCCGCACCATCCACGGCATCGCGATCTCCTTCCAGATCTTGCTCCCCGGGTCTGCCTCGCGCGCCGCGCTCGCCTGCCGGTGCGCGTGGATCATGCGCCAGGTGGCGCCGTGGCCCGCGAACTCGCCCTCGAGCCATCCGAAGAGCTCCTCGAGCGCCGCCTTCTGGGCGGCCGACAGCGTCGTCGCCTCGCCGCCGCCCTTCCAGTGCGTTCCGGGCTTCTCCTCGATCCCGCGGAAGTTGCCGCAGATCTCGATGCCGATCGTGAAGCCGTTCAGCCCGTTGCCGTGGGGCGCCACGACCGTGGGGTCGTTGATCAGGATTACCTTCCCGTCCCCGGTGATCCCGGCGTGCGCGTGCACCGTGTCCCAGCGCGCGGGCGCGTTCGACAGGCGCACCCCGGTCTGGTGCAGCGTGACCCCTTCGATGCGGCTCCACGACCTCCTCGGCCAGCCCTTGGCGTTCTTGTGCGCGTCCCGCCTGTCGACGATCCGCGATCCCTTCGATGGCGCCGGATCAGCCGGTGCCACGGGCGCCGCGCGTGCGGCGAGCTTCGCCTCCAGGGCGCGCCACGTCGCCTCGTCGCAGCTGCCGGTCTCAGCGAGGCCGAACGCCGCCTGCACCGCCCGCACGCCGGCCTCGGTCCGCTCGCCGAAGACCCCGTCGATCTTGCCGAAGTCGAACCCGAGCGCGGTCCCGGCTTCCTGCAGCCTGCGCACCGCCGGCCCGCGCATCAAAGGCGTCTCGAGCTCGAGCAGGACGTCCGCCATGTCGCCACCTCCCGTGTGGTTTTCGTTGCGAACGGTGTCCGAAGTCGGGTCGGGCGTCAAGGTGGGCTTCCTGGGCCGCCGTACATTTGCTATCGTCCCCGGGTTTCGAGGACGGAGGCAATCGATGGACGCTGAGCTGAAACGCCGAATCGACGAACGCGCCGAGGTGCTGCGCGTGATCAAGAGCGACCTCATCACGCGGCTGAACCTCCCGTACGAGCCCGAGGATCTGCACGAGGACGTCTCGCTGCTCGGCTCCGGGCTCGGCCTGGACTCGCTCGACGCGCTCGAGGTGATCCTCGGCGTGGAGCACTCCTTCGACGTGAAGATCGCCGACGACAACATCGCGATCCTGCGATCGATCAACTCCATCGCCGACTACGTGCTGGCCGAGAGGGCCCGCAAGAAGGGGGAGGTGGCGTGATGCGGACGTCCCCGCTCAGGGATCTGCTCGCCTCCCGCGGCGCTGTCTTCGCGGAGCGCGCCGGCGCCGAGATCGCGGCCCGGTTCGGCGAGATCGACGACGAGTACCGCGCGGTCCGCGACGCGGTCGGCATCTCCGACTTCTCCTTCGCGACGCGCCACCGCGTGCCGGAGGCCGGGCTCGACGCCCTCGAGAGCTACGCCACGGGATCGGTGGCCGGGATCCGGTTCGGGCGCGTCCTGCACACGATGGCGGCCGACGACGGCGGGTTCGTCGAGTCGGATCTCTACGTCGCGAACGACGACGAGAACTTCTTCGTCATCGGCGAGAGCCTGATCGACGACGCGGCGACCCGCGCGGCGCTCGAGCGCGCCGGGGCGTTCGAGGCCGGGGCGGAGGACGTCTCCGGGACGACCGCGCTCATCGGCGTCGACGGCCTCCTTTCGTACGCGGTGGTGAAGCAGCTGTTCGGCCCGGACGTGCTCGGGCTGCCCTACCTGTCGATCGAGACCTACGATCTCGACGGCGCGAGCGTGAAGCTCATCCGCGCCGGCAAGACCTCCGAGTTCGGCTACCTCCTGCTCGTGCCGGCGGACGGCGCGGCGGGCGTCTGGGGGCGGATCGAGGAGGCGGGTGCCTCCTACGGCATTCGGCCGGTCGGCGCCGCGGCGCACTCGATGCTCCGGCTGGACGGCCGCTTCTTCAACGTCCACGAGGAGGGGAAGCGCGTCCGCGATCCGCTGGCGCTCGGCCTGCAGTGGATGATCGATCTCGGCGGGGAGCCCTGCCGCGGCCTCGACGCGATCCGGAAGCGGCGCGGGGAGGGCCCGGGCAAGAAGATCATCGGCGTGGTGCCGGCGGACGCCGGGGGAGCGCTCGCGGTCGGCGACGCCGTCCTCGCGGGAGGCGAGCGGGTCGCCGAGGTCGTGAACGCGGCGTACTCGCCGACGCTCGGGGGGCGCGTCGGGCTCGCGGTGTTCGACGCCGCCTACGCGTACGCGGGGCTCTCCTTCGAGGGCGCGGACGGCCGCGGCATCCGCACGGTCTCCATGCCGCCCATCACGCCGAAGAGCTTGGCCGTCAAGCTCGACGAGATGTGATCGCGGAGCGGGGGGCGCGGTGTCGCGGATCATCACGAGGCGGTCGCAGGTCGTCGTCGAGTTCCAGCACGTCGACATGATGCAGGTCGTGCACAACGCGCACTACCTGCGGTGGTTCGAGCTCGGCCGGCTCGCGGTGCTCGAGGGCGTGTTCCCGATGGCGTGGGCGGTCGAGCATCGGATCGCGACGCCGGTCGTCGTCAACCACTGCGAGTACCTGCAGCCCGCGGCGTACGGCGACGAGCTCGTCGTGGTCACCCGCCACAAGCTGATCGACAGGTGGGAGGGGCGGTTCCACTTCGATCACGCCATCTCGAACGCCCGCACGAAGCGCGAGCTCGCGGCCGGCTACTCGGCGGTGACGGTGCTCGACATGGTGAGCGGCAGGCTGATCAAGGATATTCCGGCCGCGATCTGGGATCGCTACCTCGCGCTTGAGTGACTCCGCGCGGCCCGATGGTGTGCTAAGCTCCGGCCATGGCACGCAATCATGAGCTCGCCCTCCTCCTGCTCACCGCGGCGCTCTTCGCGGGATGCGGGAAGGGATCGGGCGCGAAGGACGACGCCGGCACGGGCTCGACGGACGCCGACACGGACGCGGACACGGACGCGGACATAGACACCGACACCGACACCGACACCGACGGCGACACGGACACGGGCGCCGACGCTGGGGCCGACGGCGGCGCGGACGCCGGCCCGTGGAACGGCTGTGTGGAAGGGAGCTTCACGCCGTACTTCGGCAATCTCCACGCGCACACGTCGAACTCGGACGGTGAGGGATCTCCCGAGGAGGCCTTCACGATGGCCCGAGACGCGGCCGGCCTCGACATCATGGCGGTCACGGATCACCTCGAGCAGCTGTACACCCTGCTCGGCCTGCCGAGCGGCGAGTACCCGGCGTGCGCGGCGGCGGCGGCCGAGTTCACCGTGGACGGCGCGTTCCTCGCCCTGTGCGGCTACGAGTACGGGAGCGGCTTCGGCCTCGTCGGCTCCACGGGCCACGATGTCGTGCTGTTCAACGAGTGGCTTTTCCCCATGGTGCAGGTCGACTTCCACGACTTCTACCAGAGCGTGATCGAGTGCCCGTCGTGCGTCACCGAGTTCAGCCACCCGGGCGACGAGGCCGGCATGACGTGGAACAACTTCGAGTACGACGCGGCCGTGGACGAGAAGATGACCCTTTTCGATTTCAAGGGGAACGGCGACACGTGGAGCCTCTACTTCCAGGCGCTGGACGCGGGCTGGCACGTCTCGCCCACGCACAACCAGGACAACCACAGCGCGAACTGGGGCGTTGCGGACGACGCCCGGAGCGCGTTCTACATGAGCACGCTCTCGGCGGCCGCGCTGTTCGACGCGGCGCGTGAGCGGCGCTCGTTCATGACCCACGACAAGAACGCGACGCTGCGCCTCATGGCCGACACGACGTGCTGGATGGGCTCGATCCTCTCGGGGTTCGCCGAGCTCCTCCTCGAGGCCGAGGCGACGGACGCGGAGGCCGGCGACGGCTACGCGGCGCTCGAGCTCTACGGCCCGGGCCAGGCGCTCGTCGCCTCCGTCGACTGCGGCGGCGCGCAGAGCTGCTCCATCACCGAGACCGTCGACGTGACCGGGTCGGAGTACGTCGTGGCCCGCGCGACGCAGACCGACGGCGACGTCCTGGTGTCCGCGCCTGTGTGGATGGGGGAGCCGGAACCGTGAGATCGGGAGGGGGGCGGAGTATAAGGGGGATGAATCACCGAAGAAGAAGGGAGATGCCCCATGGGCGATAAAGGTGGCAAGAAGGACAAGGCGAAGAGCGAGAAGCAGAAGACTATCAAGCACGACCAGGAGACGAAGAGGAAGCTGGACAAGCAGCCGAAGAAGAAGCCCTGAGCAAGAAAACGGGCACCTGCGATATTTCGCAAGTGCCCGATTTCTCTGCGCACCCAGCGCGATTCGAACACGCGACCCTCGGTTCCGTAGTTCACACATTGAAGTAGTCGATAACCAACTGGAATATTTGAATATTCCACCAACGCGCCAGTGATCCGACAGCATCGCGACATCACGATCCGTCACCTGATGTCATGCGGACATCATTGAATGTCATGAGTTGGTACGCGTTGACAGGCCGGAAAAATGATTGCAAATTGGTACCAGGAAGGAGTCCAAATGGAACCACAGCCTCGAGAAAAGGTGTCACTGACCATCAAGGGCGTCCCCGCTCGACTCCGCTCCCGACTCGCCACGCGCGCGGCCGAATCGCACCGCAGCCTCAACGGTGAGATCCTCCACATCTTGGAGGCGGCGGTCGAGGACGAGGAGCCTGGTCGCCTGGCGTCCGAGAGCGCGCTCGCCCGCATCCGCGAGCTGCGGACCCGCATCCGCGGCCCGGGGTTGTCGCCGGAAGAGGTCGACGCCGCGATCGCCCTGGGGCGCCCGTGATCGTCGTCGACACGAACGTCCTGGTGGCGCTCTTGCTGCCCGGCCCCAAGGTCGAGGCCGCCGAGCGCGTGCTCGTCCGGGATGCGGCGTGGTCGGCGCCGGCGCTCGTCTTCTCGGAGCTGCGCAACGTTCTCGTCTCGTACGCGCGCAAGGTGCCGGAATCCAGCGCCCGCTGCGCGGAGATCATCGCCGAGGCGCGGCGCATCGTCATCTGCCCGCCCGCGGAGGAATCGGACGACGCGCTCGTGCTCGAGCTGGCCATGGGCTCGGGATGCACGGCGTACGACTGCGAGTACGTCGCGCTCGCGGAGCGGCTGCGGTGTCGACTCGTCACCTGGGACAAGCAGGTTGTCGTCGCGTTTCCACAACGGGCGACCACGCCGGAGCGCTTCGCCTCCGGCGAATGACCCGGGCCGATTCCGCATCAGGAACGCGGAGCTGACTTCTTCTTCGCGCCAGGTGAGCGCCGTCGGGATGGGGCGGGGAGCGTCACGATCTTCGCCGACCCCGTCGCTTCGGCGACCTTCGAGGCCCGGCTTCGTTTCGGCGGGTTCCCCTTCTTCGGCTCGCGCGTCTTTTCCGGTTCGGCCTTCGCCCGCTTGCGCTTCGTTTTCGGCTTCGGCGCCGCTTTCCCTTGCGCGGTCGCGATCTCGACGCCGAACAGCGCCGAGAGGTCGTCGATGTCGAGCAGCTTCTCCGCGGACGGCGCGCCCGCGCCGAGCGGCAGCCCGGCCCCGGCCAAGGCGACGAGCTCGTTGCCGTCGACGGCGCGCAAGCGGAACAGGAGCTCGGGCTCCACGTCGAGCCGCGCGCCGACGCCGTAAAGCGTCGCCGCGACGTGCTTGCACATCGACGCCCAGTCCGGGCACGAGCAGGAGAAGCGGATCTCCCCGGGCGACGGAAACAGCCCGGTTCGCTGCCGGCAGATCCGGTCCATCGCCGCCCTCGAGAAGCGGCCCTGCAGCAGCTCGACGAGCGAGTCGATGCCGCCGGCGCAGTCGGCGCAGAGCGATGTCCACGTCTCGTTGGGCACCGCGGCGACGGTCACCTTCACCTCGTAGATCCGCGTGCCGCTGACGAGCGCGGCGACGATCCCCTCGGCGATCCGCAGGTCGATCACCGAGCCGTTGCGGACGTAGGCGCGCCCGCGCGGGATGCGGTTCGCGAAGTCGCCGTACCCCTCGAGGTTGTCGCACCACGCCCGGCCCCAGAACGTCCGGGCGATGGCGCGCCCGTCGAGGACGATCGGCGAGAGCTGCTGCCCCTTCTTCTCGAGCTTCCTCGCGGCGCGCTCCGCCTTCTGCCGTCGCTCGGCGACCGGGACGTAGGCCGGCCAACCAGAGCCGTATTCGTCGTCCCTCCTATGGCGCCCTCTCCGCATCGGTCACTCCTCCACCGCCGCGCGCAGGTCGAGCGCGACGATGCGCATGATCTCGTCGTCCGGAAGCTCGCTCAGGGAGAGCTCGGCGCCGCCTTCGAGGAGATCGCGCGAGAGCTGCCGCTTCGACTCGATGAGAGCGTCGATCTTCTCCTCCACCGTGCCGCGACAGACGAGCTTGTGCACGAGCACGTTCCGCGTCTGCCCGATGCGGAACGCCCGATCCGTGGCTTGGTTCTCCACCGCCGGGTTCCACCACCTGTCGAAGTGGATGACGTGCGCGGCGGCCGTCAGGTTGAGCCCGGAGCCGCCCGCCTTGAGCGACAGCACGAAGAACGGCACGTTCTCGTCCTCCTGGAAGCGGCGCACAAGCTCGCGCCGATGCTTCACCGCCGTCGCGCCCGTGAGCACCACGCCCGGGCGACCGAAGATGCCGCCGAGGAACGCCGCGAGCGGCGCCGCCGCCTCGGCGAACTGCGTGAACACGAGCGCCTTCTCCTGCTTGGCGGCGACGATCTCGCTCAGCTCGCGCAGCCGCCCGAGCTTTCCCGAGTCGCCCTCGGCCCAGCCGCCGTCGCCGAGCCACTGCGACGGGTGGTTGCAGATCTGCTTGAGCCGCATCAGCGACGCGAGCACCACGCCCTTGCGCCGGATCCCATCGGCGTCGGCGAGCGCGTCCGCGAGCTCCTCGACCGCCTGCTGGTAGAGCGCCGCCTGCTTGCGGCTCAGCGCGCAGAACGCCCTCAGCTCGGTCTTCTCCGGCAGGTCGGTGATCACCGTCTTGTCGGTCTTCAACCGGCGCAGGATGTACGGTCGCACGAGGTCGCGTAGCGGACCGTACGGGTTGTGTGGATCGTCGGCGAGCCGCTTCGCGTACCCGGAAAACGCCCGCGCCGAGCCGAGCAGACCGGGGTTGATGAAATCGAAGATCGACCAGAGATCGCCGAGCCGGTTCTCCACCGGCGTGCCGGTGAGCGCGATCCGCGCCCGCGTCTTCAGCTCTTTCGTCGCGCGCGTCTGCCGGGTCCCCGGGTTCTTGATCGCCTGCGCTTCGTCGAGGATCGCGAGCTCCCAGCGGGCGTCGCCGAGCTTCGGCGACCGCAGCAGCGTCCCGTACGAGGTGATCACGAGATCCGCGCCGGCCACCGTCTGCTCGTCGAGCGCGGCGAGCGCGGCCGGCGGCTTCGCCGACGGGTGGGCGATCACGGCGCGCAGCGTCGGCGCGAACCGCTCCAGCTCCGCCGCCCAGTTGGCGAGCAGCGACGCCGGCGCCACGAGCAGGCTCGGCCGCCGGGTCGCCGAGCCTTCGCGGCGCAGCGCGAGCAGGAGCGCGATCACCTGCACCGTCTTGCCGAGCCCCATGTCGTCGGCGAGGCAGGCGCCGAGACCGAGCCGCGAGAGGAGGTGCAGCCAGCGCAGCCCGACCTCCTGGTACGGTCGTAGAGTTCCGTGAAGATCGTCGCCGGGATCGATCGCTGTGAGCCGCTCCGGGGAGCGCAGGCCGCGCAGCGTCTCCTCCAACCACGGTCCGGCGACAGCGTGTGCCCACGCGCGATCCTCCGCGTCCAGCGTCGCGTCGCCGATGCCTACGCCCACGAGCGTCCGCATCGCCTCGGCGAACGTCAGCCCGCCCGCGGCCGCGAGCGCCCGCGCCCGCTCGAACCGATCCAACACCCGCCCGAGCCGCGCCCCGTCGACCTCGACCCACTGCCCGCGGATCAACGCCAGCCCGTTCGCAGCGCGGAGGATCTCCTTCACCTCGCGCGCGCTGAGGCGCGCGCCGTCGATCGTCACCGCGAGATTGAAGTCGAGCAGCGCGTCCGCGCCGAGCGACGAAGGCACGGAGGCGCCGACGGTCGCGGTGGCGCGCGGCCGCGGCGGGCGCCCACCCTTCCACGCGGCCGGCATGCGAACCACCACGCCGGCGCTCTCGAGGCGCGGCACGTCGTTGAGGAGCCGGAACGCCTCGACCGGGCTCCAGCGCAGCGGGTGGAAGATCTCGCCCGAAGCGATCATTTCGGCGAGCCACGCGCAGCTCTCCGACGCACGCTGCACCGGGAGCAGCAGCGCGAGGAGGCGCTCCTTCTCGGCCGCGCCCGCGTACTCGCGCAACGCCTGCCCGAGCGGCTGATGCTGCGCCTTGCCGAGCGCCGACAACCGACTCGTGTAGGTGGCGAGGAACGCGAACGGCGCCGCCGTGTCGCCTCGGTTCTCCGCCAAGTGGAAGTGCACGCGCCCGACGACGTTCCATGCCGGGCTCAACGACGAGAGCAGATCCTGGACGGTCCCACCGCGCGCGGATCGTTCGGACGCGAACGCCGCGCCGATCCGCGACCAGAGCGCGCGCAGCACGTCCGCTGTGAGATACTCGGCGCCGGGCATGAGCGGGGCGGCAGAAGCGAGCTCCTCGAGCGATGCGTCGGACGGCGGCACCGGATCGCGCCGTTCCTCGACGTCCGGGAGGGTGCACACCCCTGTGAGATACCGCACCGCGAGCTCGCGCCAGTACGAGAAGACCGGCGGCAGCGCTCGCCCGACCATCGATCCGCCCAGGTGCAGCAGCCCGTTTCCGCTGTTCAGCGAGAAAGCCCGCTCGATGCGCTCGGCGGCTTCACCGTCGAGCGGCGGCGCGTCATCGCTCTGCGCGAGAACGAGATTGCCGTTTGGTGTGAGCCGCAGCGTCGGGTGGTTCGGGATCGGCGATCCCAAGTGATCGGTTCGCGCCGCGGCGGCTTCCCTCTTTCGCTTCGGCTTCGTCATCCTCGCGAGCGAGGTTGCTGGAGCGCGCGTCGCTGGTCAAGCCGCCCGTTCGCTCGGCGAGGCCCGACGCGATCTCGGTTGAAAAATCGGGTCTCGTGTCAACGGGCAAGAAAAAGGGCACCTGCGATGTTTCGCAAGTGCCCGATTTCATTGCGCACCCAGCGCGATTCGAACACGCGACCCTCGGTTCCGTAGTTGGAACAGGCGGTTTCTGCCGTGTTCCGCAACATCTTGAAATGCAACAGAAAACCCAAACATGGCGGGGATTTGCAAGACATCATGGCATCACGGTTCGTCACCTGATGTCAGGTCGAAATCACCTGATTTCAGACCCCCGTGTCAACGGCGTGTCAACGGGAAAGCCTCCACCGCGCGCAGGATCTCGAACCGTGCGAGGCGGTTCCCCACGTCTACGGCGCTACTCCGATCGCAGGTCGGGGAGAGCCGATCAGATACGCCGGCGAGCCGCGCCGCTGCTGCGTCGCACCGACAGAGCATCCAGCGTCGACGAACGCGCCACACCGATGAGAACGCGGGGCCCGCGCGCCGATTAAGTTGCGCGCACCATCAGGTTTTCGGGATCCCCCTCACGGCGCCTTCCGGAAGACGAGGAACGTTTGGTATGGGAGCAGGTCCGCACGCTCGGCATCGAGGGCGAGCCCGGCCTTCGCCGCCAGCTCCACCATCTGCGCGCGCGTGATCTTCACCGACTCGGGCGGCCCCTCCGGCAGGTTGCCCTCCTTGAACTCGACGAGCCCCAGCCGCGCGCCGGAGTGCATCTCGGCCGCCACCTTGCCCAGCCATGCGGCGCGATCCGGGACGTGGTGCAGCACGTCGCACACGAACACGAGGTCCGCGTCCTGGGGAATACCCGGGTCGTCGGGCTTGATGAGGACCGCCTCCACGTTCCTGATCCCTTCAGACGTCACCTTGTGGTGGATGTGCCGGATCATCTCGGGCTCGATGTCGGCGGCGACGACCCGCCCCTGCGGCAGCGCCTTGGCCAAGCGGAACGTGAAGTAGCCGGAGCCCGCTCCCAGATCGACGACGGTCTCGACCCCCGTGAGACCCAGTGCCGCAACGATCTCGTCGGGCTTCTGCCAGACCGCACGATCCGGCCGCTCCAGGAAGGTGATGTACTTCTCGACGTCCTCGAACGGGCGCAGGTGGTTCGGGTTGATGCCCTGCTTGCGCAGCGGGCAGTCGATGGGCGGGTGCGCCGGATCGTGGACCGCCTGCGCTGCCGCCTTCGACGCGGGAGGGTCACGCTGTTCGTTTGCCCGGCACGCGGGCAGGCACGCGATCACCGTGACCGTCAGTACGAGGCAGACGTTCCGAACCACCATGTGATCCTCCGCCGCGATCGAACATCCTCGGAGCATCCTACGAGTTCTGGACCGGCCCGGGAAGGAGACGACCGCCGCTGGCACCCCCGTGGAGGCGAGGACTCGATCACCGGCTACCTCGCGGCGCACCTCACGGACGCGATCACCGACACCACGATGGTCAAGCTCTCGCTGTGCCGCCCGCTCGATCCCCTGCGCGTCGACAGCGACGGCAGGCAGATCGCGGTGGTGATGCCGGTGAGGATGTGAACTCCGGGACCGTCCCGACTGCTGGTCTACTCGGGGCAGAACGGGCTGAGATAGACACCGCGGTCGCAAAGGGCGGTGATATTCTCGGCCTGTGCGACCTCGTCGACAGGGTTGTCGACGACCGAAACGGTGTCGCCACTATCGATACCGTCGTTCGCCACGAGCGGAGCGAGATCGCTGACCAGATTGTCATCGAAATACACGTAGTGTAGCAGCGTGAGCGACGTGAGCGGCGTCAGATCGGTTATCTGGTTGGACTGAAAGTGCAGCGAAGTCAACGACGTGAGCCCCGCGAGCGGCGTGATGTCGCTGACCTGGTTGGATTGGACATGCAGGTCGTGCAAGGACGTCAATACTGCGAGCGGCGAGAGGTCGCTGATCTCGTTGTTGTAGATGGAGAGATGGATTAGTGACGTGAGATCGGCGAGGGGGGTGAGGTCGATTATCTGGCTGTAGTTGAGGTCGAGCCACGTGAGCGAGGTGAGCCCCGAGATCGGTGTCAGATCGCTGACCTGATTACTACCGGCCGACAACCACGTCAGTGAGGTGAGGTCGGTTAGCGGCGTGAAGTCGACAATCTCGTTGCCGCCAACCCCGAGCCATATCAACGACGTGAGACCGGCGATCGGCGTCAGATCGCTGACCTGGTTGCCGGAAACGTGCAGGCTGACTAGCGAGATAAGCCCCGCGAGCGGTGCAAGGTCGGTGATCTCGTTCTGATCGAGCCGCAAACCGGCCAACGACGTCAGTCCTGCGAGTGGCGTGAGGTCGCCTATTTGATTCGAGTCCAACATCAAATCGGTCAGCGAGGACAGCCCAGTGAGCGGCGTGAGGTCGCTGATTTGATTGACACGGAGATCCAGGTGCGTAAGCGACGTGAGCCCGGCAAGCGGTGTGAGATCGCCGATCTGGTTGTCCTCTGCCTCCAGTGTCGATAGCGATGCGAATCCCGAGAGAGGTGCAATGTCGCTGATGTACAAGTTTACGGCAAGTGACAACCACGTGATCGAAGTTAGGTCGGCGAGCGGAGCGATATCGCTGATCTGGTTGAAGTCGATGAACAGTATTTCCAGCGAAGTGAGCTCGGCGAGCGGCCCGACGTCAGTGATTTGATTCACACCGAGGTTCAGAAAGGTCAACGCGGTTAGGTCAGCGAGCGGTGTGACATCGCTGATCTGGTTCACAAGCAAATCCAAATACTCCAAGGATGTGAGTCCGGCGAGTGGGGTGACGTCGGTAATCTGATTCTCCCACAATGACAGAGAGGTGAGAGACGTGAGCGCCTGGATGCCCTCAAGGCTGGTGATGCCCCTCAAGCCCGCCGGTAGATCGGTGAGTCCCTCCACGTCCTCGGTGCATAGGACGCCGGTCGGCTTATCGATCGCCTCTCGGACCACGGCCTCTAGGTTCTCGTCGGCGAACACGACAACATCGCCCTCACATTCCGTGCTCGCGTCGGCACCGCCGTCCGCGTCCGTGTCTGTGTCGGTATTAGTGTCCGTATCGCTGTCTGAGCTTCCGTCCGGTCCGGCGTCGCCGCTGCTTCCGTTGCCGCCGCCGCATCCGGCAGCGAGGCCGAACACGACGAGCCCCATGATCCAGGTCGACCACCGCATCACACACCCCCTTGTCTTGTAGCTGCTCCTCGAGCGTAAGCCGATCCGCTTCGACGCACAACCACGCCGCCCGCGCGCCTCGTCGGCGTCCGCGCCCCAGTACCAACATCAAGAAGTAGAAAGACGACGAACAAGACGTGCATGGGGCGGGGCTCCGCGTCGTCCCCCGCCGTCGTCCTCTCAGCCTTCGCCCTTGCGGTGCTGCACCTCACAGTCGTCGAACCAACAGCAGTCGGCGTAGCGGCAGCTCCCGTTGTTGGCGCCGAAGCACGGCGCGTTGCCCTCGGCGCGCTGGATCTCCAGGATGATCTCCCGCCTCGGCTTCTTGTCCGGCTGGATGCCCAGCGCCATCGCCCTCTTCTTCAGCTCGCTCGCGTTCATGGAACGCCCCCTTCCCTCGGCTGCATCAATTGCACCTAAAGAGTGCAACGGTTGGGGCCGTCCGGAGTTAATGGATGCGACGAGGGGAACTACGCACGGTTGCACTCGGCGGAACGCTCGATGACGTTGCGGGAGCGGACCCAGAAATCGACACTCGGTCGTCAATATCAATGGAGGGTCGATTACGACGATTCCGAGTTGGATCAGCAAAGAAGTAAGCACCTGGGGATTGGTAGTTGGTCTACTCGAAGGTCGTTTTCGGAGACGTTGGCTGGTCTCGGGCGAGCGCGCTCTTTTTGGGAAAGAGCTTCGTCATGGGCGAAAGTCTGCTGAACCGGATCATCGAGGACTTCGTCGTCGCGGTGCACCGAAAGCGCCTGGATGCCGACGAGGTGCTCGAAACCGCCGAGCACATCTATGCGTTGGCTACTCGACTGGATTGGAATGACGGGCTCGAGCCTGACATCGAGAGGCTCAAACGGCCTCTCGCGGCCGGTTGGGAAAGACGGTTCTGGGACGCCTCGACCAAAGCGAGGCGCTTCGTCGGATCGGGTGATCTGGTGATAGCTGCTTGCGCGATTCGGGGTGTCGTGCGCGAGATCGCGGTCAGCTCGAATTGGCGCCCGCTGGCGTTCTTCGGCTACGACGACATCATCGATCTCGAAGTTATCGAAAAGAACTTTCTGGACAGAAGCCGTCTCACCGAGCGCTGTCCGCATGTGGACGGCGAGAGAGTAGACGAAGCTCTCGGCTACGCGCGGCGTCTCCATGATCGCCTCGGCGAGTAGTTTGATCAGGGCGCTCAGCTCGTTTTTTCTCGTTTTGTTTGTTCGCTCCGCACCGCCACCAGCGGTTCCCTGCGTGCCGCGGCGATGAAAACCGTTTCGAAGCCGCCGCGTTCGTGGCAGATCAATTCGATGAAGAGTTTCGGTCTCGAGCTGCCACGCCTGGCATTGATCCTTGCCGTGCTCACCCGGAGCGCGGCCGCGATCTCTCAGGTGCCCGAGGACGAACGCGAGCTTCTGACCCTGTGCACGGACGACGACGAAAGCGCGTTCGCGGCCTTGGCCGGAGAGGTCCGGTCCGCCTCGCGCTTCGTCGAGCTCTCGCCGGCACCCAGTTGCGCCGATGCGTCATCTGCTCCCGGAGCGGAGGAGGCCTCCTCCCGGTTCCAGGGGCGCTTCGAGGTCGACGACAACGGACTCGTTGCCCTGGTCCTCACCTCGGGCGCGGCGCCCGACCAGAAGCGTTCGAGCCGTGTGCCGTGGCTCTCGTCGCCCGTGCGGCCGATCGAGGCGACCATCAGCGCGGACAAGACCCACGCCTTGGCGTTGCTCATCGACGGACTGGTCCTCGACTTCCGCAGTCTCTCTCTGCTGGCGCTGCCGGTGGCCCAACCGGTCGACGCTGCCGTCGCTCCGAAAGCAAAGCCTGCGCCCGCGCCACCGCCACTGCCCCCGAGAGAACCTCCCCGCGCCGAGATCGATTGGGGCCTCGAGGTCGGTGCGGGGGTCGTTTATATGTCTCCGGACGCCGTCGCGCCGCGCGTGGAGCTCGGCGGGTCGATCGGCACCGGCCGCTGGCGCGCGGTGGTCAATGTCCACGCGGAGCTCGATTCCAACTACGCGATCGGCTCGCGGACCTTCGAGACGTTCACCTCGGGGGCGCGCCTCGGCGCGCGCTACCTATTCTTCCGGGGCGACCGGTCGAGGCTCGGCGCCGAGCTTGCGGCCGCGTGGATCCAGAGCCGCTTTCGCCGCGACGGCATCGCCGATTCGAAGGTGCGGACGTGGGCCGACTTCGGCCTGTTCGTCGGTGTCTTCGGCCGGGTGAGGCTCGTCGGTCCCCTCGGCGTGTTCCTGCGCGTCGGCGTCGCGATATGTCCCACGGGGCGTTTAACGGAGATCGCCGACGGGCCGAAGAAGCAGGTGAACCTGGTCACCGTGCCGGGCGTCGCGGGGCTCGATTTCGATTTTTAGGCGCGAGATCGATCAGAAAGCCGATTTCGCGACATCTATTGTGGCGGAACGGCAGCGGGAGCCTCGAGCCGGCGACGGGATGAGCGCGTGAACGAACACACCCTTCTGGACCGATGCCGTCGTGGGGAGCAGGCGGCTTGGCGCGAGCTGTTCGAGCGGTATGCGGGCTCGGTATATCGCTGGTCGCGCTTCTTCGGCTTCGGCGCGGCCGGCGCCGAGGAGGTGACCCAGGAGGTGTTCGTGACGGCGTTTCGGCGCATCGGCGCTTGCGGTTCGGAGCGGCAGATCCCTCCGTGGTTGTTCCAGATCACGCGGCGTAAGGCGGCGAACGCCCGGCGGCTCGGTTGGTTCCGGCGGATGGTACGGCTGAGCGACTCGCGAATCGACGCGACGCTTCCCGGCGACGGCGTGCTGTCCCGCGATCTGGAGAACGTATTGCGACGGATGCCGTTGAAGCTCGTGGAGGTGCTCCTGCTCCACGACCTCGAAGGGCGTTCGCGATCTGAGATTGCCGAGGTGCTCGGTTTGGCCGAGGGGACCGTGGCCAGTCGTCTGGTCGGCGCACGCGCCCTCTTTGCCGAACTTTGGGAGGCGGAATGACAACCGAGAAACACGACGACCGTGCGCTGCGCGCCGTGGCCGAGCTCAAGACGGCGTACGAAGGCGCGTCGCTTCCGGAAGCGGCGAAGAGCCGTATCGCAGGCGCCGTCTTTGCGCCGCGTTCGCGAAAGCCCGGCCCGATGAAGCTCGCTGCCGCTTTCGGTCTGGTCGCAGTGCTCGCCGCCGTGGCCGCCGCGTGGGTCTTCTCTCCGCGGCCGAACAAAGACGTTCCGATCGCGACGAAGACGGCGCCCTACACAGCCATAGTGCAAGAGATCACGGGAAGCGCGGACGTCACCCTGCCGCACAGCACAACCACGGTGCCGGCGACCGCACGGATGCACGTCGACGGCGCGTCGATGATCGCAACGGCTCCGCACTCCGCGGTCGTCCTGGGCATCGGCCCGCACGAAGTCACAGTCATCAGCGACACCCGGCTCGATCTCATGTCGCTCGATCGCATCGAATCGAGCTTCAGGATGGAACGAGGACGCGCGCGCTTCGACGTCGCGCATCTCGCGCACGGAGAGCGCTTCGCTGTGACCGCGGGCGATCTGACCGTCGAGGTCGTCGGCACGCGTTTCGAGGTCTATTTCGACGGGGACTGCCCGGCCGTCTCGGTCGACGAGGGAAAGGTCCGCGCTTCGTTCCGCAAATCGATCTCCTTCGTCGTCGCCGGGGTCTCGCGGCGGTTCTGCGACCCGGCGAGCTCCGAGGTCGTATCTCTAGCGCCAGAGGCTTCCTCGGATTCCCGCGCTGATCTCGAGGGGGGCGCTTCGAAGGCGCGTTCGCCACAGGTGGCCATCGGCACCGAGGTGGCCGGAGCGCAGCTCCCACCGCCTACGTCCGCCGCGGACACCGGGACCGCGGCCGGCGCGCCCCCATCGGAAAAGGCTCCCGTCTCAGAAGAGGAGCGCCTTTACCTCGAAGCGCTCGCGAGCCGGGTGCGCGGTGATCTTCCGCTCGCCTCGGAGCAGATGGCCGACTACCTCGAAAAGTATCCGAACGGCACGTTCGCCGAGGAGGCGCTCTTCTCCCTCGTCCGCTTCGAATACCGCCGGCGCGATTTCGCGGAGGTGCAGCAGCGAGGCGCAGACTATACCGAGCAGTATCCCGGGCGGAACGCCAAGTCTGATGAGGTCAGGATTCTGTACGCCGAGAGCCTGCATCGACTCGGCGCGGGCTTGGGGACCGCGGTCGAGATGCTCGCGCCCTTGGTCCGGGATGTCGACTCCGTGGCGGGCCCCTACCGCGAGCAGGCGCTGTACCTCTACTTCACGTCTGTCGCCGAGATCGGCCGCACCACCGAAGCGAGGCGTGTGGCCGCGTCGTACCTCGAGCGCTACCCGAGCGGACAGTACGCGGGTGCCGCAAAGGCACTGGTGGAGGGAAAATGATCCGCGGCCGATCAGAACGCCTTTTCAGCGACATGACTTCGCTGGGAGATGGCGATCCGTTCGTTGCGAAGCGGCCCACCCGGGCCGGATTTGAAAGGGGAGACACATGAGATCGACAGCTTGGATAGTGGGCACACTTCTTGTCACCGCGTGGGCGGTTTACGGCTGCGGCGACGTCCAGTTCGAGGGTGACCCGGACGCGGGCACGGACACGGATGTCGATTCGGACACGGACACGGACGTCGATACCGACTCGGATTCAGACACGGACGCGGATGATTGCTCGGGCGTGCTCGTGTTCGCGGACAACAACCTCGAAGCGGCGATCCGCGACGCGATCGGCATGGGGTCGGGTGACATCTACGCCGCCGACGTCGCCGGATTGACGGCGCTGTGGGCAGGTGATCGCGAGATAGCGTCGCTCGACGGCATCGAGTGCCTGGTGTCGCTGACCATCCTGAGCCTCGACAACAACCAGATCAGCGATCTGACGCCTGTGTCAGCCTTGACCGCGCTCGAGAAGCTCTTCCTCGTGCAGAATCAAGTGGACGACGTTTCGCCCTTGGCGTCGCTCGCCACGCTGGAGGAGCTCCAGCTCGACGCCAACCTGGTGAGCGACCTCACGCCGATCTCCGGCCTCGCGTCGCTGCTCGTTTTGTACCTCTCCGGCAACCAGATCACTGATGCGAGTCCGTTGTCGTCGCTGACGCAGCTGACGCATCTCAACCTCGACGAGAACCAGATCAGCGCGTTGTCCCTTTCGGACCTCGAGCAGCTGATCGTTTTGGACTGTTCGAACAACCAAATCAGCGCATTGTACCTCTCGAACCTTCCGGATCTGAGCTTCCTGTACCTCGAGAACAACCAGGTGGCCGACGTCACGCCCCTGGCCGGACTTACGTCTCTTACCAATCTGAACCTTTCGAGCAATCAGATCAGTGATCTCATACCGATGGCAAGTCTTACCTCCCTCGAAGACCTGCGTCTCACCGGCAATCAGATCAGCGATCTCGAAGGGCTCACTGCAGTAAACCGACTCTGGCTCGGCGATAACCAGATCGGCGATCTCACGGGGCTTTCCGGTCTCACGTCGCTCACCTTTCTGGCGCTCTCTTCCAATCAGGTCGATGATCTCGCTCCGCTTGCGGGTCTCGTGTCACTAACCGAGCTGGACCTCGAAGACAACCAGATCGACGACCTCACGCCGCTCGCCAGCCTGGTATCTCTCACCTGGACTCGCCTCGTCGGCAACGAGATCGCCAACCTGACTCCGCTCGCCGGGCTCACGTCGCTGACGGGTTTGTACCTCGATTCCAACCAGGTCAGTGACCTTGCCCCGCTCGCCTCGAACGAAGGCATCGACTCGGGCGATGAGGTCTCGGTCATCGACAACCTCATCGACGAGGTCGCGCAGGCGGGAAATATCGCTGCGCTGTGCGACAGGGGCGTGTACGTTGATCCCTATTGCCCCTACAGCGACGGCAATTCGTTCGTTTCAAAACAGTGCAACCGCGCCGAGGACGAGAGGGGAGAAATATGAAATCGACAGTTTGGATAACGGGAACGCTTTTAACGGCTTTGTGGGCTGCCGCTGGCTGCGGCGACGTCCAGTTCGAGGGCGACCCGGACGCGGGCACAGACACCGATACCGACGCGGATACGGATGTCGACACGGACACCGACGTCGACACGGATTCCGACACGGACACCGACGCGGATACCGACACCGACACCGACGACGTCCTCGTCTCCTTCGACTTCGGCTACGGCTCCGCGGCCGTCGGCCTGCACTCCGGCTACGTTGTCTCGACGCTGGCGGGGCTGGAGTGCGTCATCGCGGACACTCCGTCGGACGACAGCTGGTCGCTCGCGCTCGTGAACTTCTTGGCAGGGTGCGTGCCCCCCGACCTCCTGCCCGGTATACCGTTCGCGGGGACGGCGAACACAACGGGGGCGGACGCGCTCGCGGTGAGCGCGATCTGGCAGGATGAGGGAGCCCTGGCGTGCGGCGACAGCCTCTACTATTTCGAGTATGTCCTCACGCCGTTCTCGATCGACGACGCCTTGGATCTCGAGATCACCGTCGAGTCGTGCACCGCGCCCGAATGCGATCAACCGGCGCGCGCGACTTCTCTCATTCCGATGGCCGACACGCCGGTGTTCTCGTGCCGCTACGTCGAGGGGGCCGAGCCGGGGTGGGGAGGATTGTCGATCGAAAGCGGTTCTCTCTATGGCGCGCCTTCGGACGGCGGATGCGACGAGGAGAACCTCGTGGCTCACACCGTGGACACGGCACTGGCGGGCACCATCGAGCTGTGCCTCTGGGCGTGCGGCATCGGCGACACCGACTGTCCGCACCCCGAGGTCGAGACGTGCGACGGCACGGCGTGCGTCATCGAGAACCCGCTCACGCTCACCGATATGTAGACGGTTCTTCGACAGCACCACGATTTCCTGTCGATCGATCGGCGGGGCCGACCCTGGTACAATCAGGCGAACGCACCGCCGGGTCGCGCGCGGCCTCGAACCAGGGGAGGGACTTTCTTTGAATTGGCTTTCGTGTGTACGCGGAACACTGGGGCTCAACCCATTCGACGACATCTACTCCGACCCGCACGACGTGATCGCCCTCGGCGAGGATCGCTTCGTCATCGCCGGCAGCTTCCACGGCGAGATCGAGCTCGGGGACGACACGGACGGCGTGTCCCAGTACTGCAGCTCGGAGGCCGAGGGAGCCTACGTGGCCAAGTACCGCCTGGAATGACGGGCGTTCTCCTTTCGGTTGGGGGGTCTTCTCGACCGTGAAACTTCGAGATCGTTTCGCTGCTCATCGAAGAGTGTCGGCAACCGCGCCACGCTGCGATTTTATTTTCCCCTCCCAGGCATGGCGAACCCCCTATATTAGTAGGAGAACATTATCTAGACGGTATGTCGGCTGGGAAGGGGACACGCGGACATGAACACGCACAGGCTCATGCACCCGGGCGCTGCGGCTGTCGCGGTCCTGTTCGTCGCCGCCTCCGGCTGTTGGCAGAGCGTGTTCCTTGCGTCGGGAGACGCACCGGACGCGGACACGGATACAGACACGGACGGTGACACCGACGTGGACACCGACGCG
Source organism: Pseudomonadota bacterium (assembly GCA_023229365.1). NCBI lineage: Bacteria > Pseudomonadati > Pseudomonadota > Pseudomonadota bacterium. Next base: position 20,146 of record JALNZK010000016.1, read on the forward strand.
GATTCGGATTCCGATTCGGACGCGGATACCGATGTCGATACCGACTCCGACACGGACACCGAAACGGACACGGGAGTCGAGCCTCCTGTCGACTGCGGCACGGAAGTGCACGATGGCTCCGTCATCGTTTCCGGTCCCGCGGACATCGACGCGCTCGCGGGCGTCACGTACGTCACCGGCGATCTGCTCGTCGACGGTGCCTCGCTCTCGAACCTCGCCGGGCTCGAGAGCCTACTGTGCGTGGGCGGAACCCTCACCATCTACTACGGCACGGCATGGGGCGGCGATGACTGGCTTGACGGGCTGTCCGGGCTCGAGTGGATCGGCGGCGCCCTGACGGTCCAGGGCAACCAGGGAGCCGGCGGTGTCCCGCTCGGCCGCATCGGGTTGTCGAGCCTCGTCCGCGTCGAGGGCGACGTGACGATGCAGGAGAACCTCCTCTCGTCGCTGTCGGGCCTCGAGGCGCTCACGTTGATCGGCGGCAGCCTCGACCTGGGGATGATGCCGGACCTCGCGGATCTCGACGGGCTCGGGGCGCTCGCCTCGCTCGGCGGGGACCTGCGGATCGACAGCGTCGACGGCCTCGCGCGTGTCGACGGCCTGTCCGCCTTGGTCGGCCCGGTGCAGGCGCTCGTCGTCGCCGACTGCCCCGTGCTGACGAGCCTCGTCGGGCTGGGTGGGATCTCGGCGGCGACGTCGCTCGGCGTCTCGCACCTGGACGCCCTCGTGGACCTCGACGGGCTCGGCGGCCTCGCCGCGGTGACCAACCAGGTGGGCATCATGTACAACGATTCGCTGCAGAGCCTCGCCGGGCTGTCGAGCCTCGTGGAGGTGGGCGGAGATCTGGAGATCTCGTGGAACCCGGCGCTGCTCGATCTCGGTGACCTCCCGCTCGAGGCGGTGGGGGTGGAACTGCAGATCACGGGCAACGACTCGCTCGCGACGCTCGCCGGGCTCAGCCACCTCGCCTCGGTCGGAGATCTGTTTCAGATCGGGGGGAACGCGAGCCTGATCTCGCTCGACGGGCTCGAAGCGGTCACGGCGCTCGGCACCGCCCTGTTCATCCAGATGAACCCGGCGCTCGTCGAGGTCGACGCGCTCGACGGCGTCACCGAGTTCTCGGCGCACCTGGCGATCCGGGAAAACCTCTCGTTGCCGACCTGCGCAGCGGTGCAACTCGAGCAGCACCTCGAGGAGGTCGGCACGATCACCGAGCTCGAGCTGTGGGGCAATGCTCCGGATCCGGAGGGCGGCTGCGACGGCGTCGACCCGTGGGCCGGCGCCGACGGCGACGCCGACACCGACACGGACACCGACACCGACCCGCAGTGCGCCGCCGAGCCGGACTTCGCGCCGTGCGCGCTCGACACCACGGCGACCGCCGGCGCCGACCTCTCCTACGACCTGTGCGCAGACGGTGCGTGCGTCTCGCCCGGCACCTGCCTGAACGCGGCGTGCAACACGACCGGGCCGCACGGCCCGATCGCCGCGGACACGCCGTCCGGCTTCGTCCGCAGCGTGCCGGTGGCGGGCGAGCCGGTCGTCGGTGACCCGCTCACTGGGCTGACCTGGCAGGGCTGCGAGGCCGGCCTGAGCGGCGCGGCGTGCGACGTCGGCACCGCCGCCGAGTACGACTGGGTGCCGGCGATCCTCTACTGCGACGGTCTCACGTGGGGCGGTTACGACGACTGGCACCTGCCGAACCTGTACGAGCTGCTCTCGATCGCCGGTGTGGACGGTTCCGCCCCGGCGTTCGATCCGGACGCGTTCCCGGCGAGCAGCGACGCCGTGTCGCTCTTCTCGATCGAGAGCTGCTACACGGCGCCGGAGAAGGCGTTCTCCTTCGATCCTCTCTACCGGGCGGTGTGGGGCGTTCAGAAGAACCTTTGGGGATACCGGGTGCGCTGCGTGCGCGGCGCGGCGGCCGACCAGCCGCTCATCCGCTTCGCGCGCGCCATCGTCGACGGCCGCCCGGTCGTCGCCGACGCGGTGACCGGACTGATGTGGCAGGGCTGCGTCGCTGGACAGACCGGCGACCACTGCACCGGCTACTACCCGTTCGGCTACACGCAGCCCGGCGCCGCCGACTACTGCGACGCGCTCGCCTGGGGAGGTCACGACGACTGGCGATTGCCCGGCGCCAAGGAGCTCGCGAGCTTGAACGACCTGCGCGCCGGCCCTCCCGCGGTGCCGATCGACCCCGGCGCCTTCCCCTCAAACCCGACGCAATTCTTCTGGGTGTCGTCGGCCGGCCCCGCCGCATACGAGGACACAGGCCAGACGGTCGTCTTCGAGCGGGTCATCGTACTCGGCGGTATGTACACGGTCATCTGGCCGCAGCAGCGCCGAACCACCACGAGCGCCCTGGTCCGTTGTGTTCGGGAGGCGCCATGACAGAGGGTAATAGTCATGCTCTCCCTTCTCGGCATCCAACGGTCGCTCACTTCTAAATCCGCGCCCGGTTCTCACTCCAGCGTACAACGGGATTGTTCGTTGGCCGGACCAGCGCCGACAGGGTCGCCAGACGAAAACTAGAGCACTCTTTTCCAGGGGGAGGTGCGGTCATGTTCGGAAAATGGTTTGGTGTTTGGATTCTTGTTGTCACCGCATCGCTCGGGCTTGCCGCGTGTGGGGCTGACGGCAACGGCTGCAATCAGGACGCGAGCACTGGCGCGGACACAGACTCGGACTCCGACTCGGACTCCGACTCGGATACGGACGCGGACACCGATACCTCCGCCTTCGGGTGCCCGGATCCGATCGCGGAGACGTGCCCGGATGGAGTGAGCGACGTGCTCCCCCCACTCCTCTTCGAAGCGGCCGACTTCGGCGAGGGGACGCGCTTCATCGACGTGTCGCCTTGGACCGTGCTCGCCGAGCGAGATGCGGACGGCGTGCGCACGATCTCGGTCATCATGTGCGCAACGGCGGGAGAGACGTGTACCGCAGCGAACGCACGGATCGCGACGATGGACCTTCCCAGCGACTCCGGGCTGCACGCGGTCGCCGTGGCCATGAGTTACTACCAGCCGTGGGATGACGCCGAGGCGCCGTCGAACATGGCCGCCCTGTGCGGCGACACCGGCTGTGCGCTGTACAGCGCGGATCTCGCCGGCGAGAGCCCGAGCACAGAAATCACCGCGATCCCGGGCGGGGAGATCCCCGGGGCGACGATTGTCCACGGCCTCTGGTGGGGCGGATACGGCGAGCCGATCTGCGCGTACGGTGATGGGATCCACTGCTTCGACGGCACCGCGTGGACGTCGCCGATTACGGCGAGCACGGAGGACCCTCTCTTCAACGACATGGAGACCTTCCCCAACGATGTCACGGCAATCGTCGTCGCCGTGGGCGACAGCGGCCGCCTCGCCTTCTCCGGCTTCCCGGACTGGCCCAGCTACTGGGGCGACGATTCGGACTGGCTCACCGTGCAGCCGCTGTTCGACGGCGGCTTCGCGGTCGCCGGCGAGGACGGCGCCTTCGGCGTCATGGACGGCGCGTGGCACATGGAGTGCGACATCGCAGACGAGGACATAGTCCTGTTGGAGGGCGCGACCATCGGCGTCACCGCGTCGGGCCGTGTCTTCACCGCCGACGGCCCCATTACGTCGATCTCGGGCGCCTGCTATACGGGAGAGGTCATCGGCCCGAACGCGCGCGGCACCGGTTTCGAGTGCGGCATGGCGACCAACCTGTTCGTGATGGACGAGGCCACTGTGTACGGCACGACGGACTGCTGGATAGACTAGAGACGAGTCTCGGGCGGATCCCCGCCTCTTCCTGGACCTTCTTGGCCCTCACGGACGAGCGGTGGAAGCGGTCGAACTCGGCTATCACCGCCTTGTCGTTGCGAAACGCGGCGCGGGCCGCACGCAGCTTCTCTCTGATCCAGGAAACCCTTGCCCCTTGCGGCCTTCGCCGACCGGCGACCACGTGCCATGACCTCGCTGGGTTCCGTGCGGGGGGCGGCCCGAACCTTGTCGGCGAAGGGCCGTCCCTACCGCGACTTCTCCGTTGGGGGTCGGTGACGACGATACCGCATTTAGGTCACCGCGTGTGCACCGGGGCATTTTCAGGCGGTGCTTTCCCGGTGGCACAACCTGGCACAACCTGCGTCGGTCCGGGTCATCTCTAACCACCGGAAAACAGACGTGCTGTGCCGCGCCGGGGGCGGGGACACCGACCTGGCACGGTTTCTGCTCGGTCTCATGGGGGATCATGCTGTGGAGGCTGCGAGATGAGAGATGTGAAGAGACTGTCCGCCTGCGCCGTTACTCTCGCGCTTCCCGCCGCCCTGCTGCTCCTGACCGCGACCGCCTGCAGGCCAGACGAGAGGAACGACGTTGCCAGGACCTACACGATCTTCGGCGGCGGCGACTCGCTGTTGACGCGGCGGCTTCACAAGGAGGCCCAGACGCCGGTCAACATCGTCCTCGGCCGTGTCCTGCCGCTCGTGCGGAGGGCGGACATCGCGTTCCTGAACCTGGAGGGCCTCCTGTCGGATCGAGGCACGTGCTCCAAGTTCCAGCCGGCCGCCGCGCCCTTCTGCTTTCGCGGCAGACCGAAACTGGTGCGCCTTTTGTCAGAGGCGGGCATCGACGTCGTCTCGCAGGCGAACAACCACACCGGCGACTTCGGACCGAGCGCTCTGGACGACTCGCTGCAGATCCTCGCGTCGCAGGGCATTGTCGCGGTCGGCGCCGGTGCGAACGCCGAGGAAGCGAGGCGGATTCGGTACGTCGTCCGGGGCGACGTCGTCGTGGCGTGGATCGCCTTCCAGGAGGTCGCACGCAGGTTCGCCGCCCGTGGAAACCGCACGGGGAACTTCTTCATCGAGAAAGAGAAGGTCAGCGAGACCCTGGTGCCGCTCATCCGGCAGGCTCGAGAGGTCGCCGATCTCGTCGTGATCTCCGCCCACTGGGGCAACGCGCTCGAGAAGGTGCCGAGCGAGCTGCGCCGCCAGCACGCGCGGAAGATGATCGACGCCGGCGCGGACCTGATCCTCGGCCACTCGGCACATCACTTCCAGGGCGCGGAGGTCTACCGCAACGGGCTGGTCCTGTACGACACGGGCAACTTCATCCTCGACTTCAGCGGGGACGGGTTGGTTTTCGAGATCGCGTTCGACGCGAGCGGGGTCAGCCGGCTGACGGCCTACGCGACCCGGACGATCAGGACGCGGATCGATCTCCTGCAGAACGCGAGGGGAGACAAGGTCCTGTCGTCCTTCATCGCTCAATCGCGGGCGCTGAACCCGAATCTCGTCTACAGGATGGAGCGCCACACGGCCGTCTTCGATCTCGAGCGGGGGAGGAGGAGCCCGCCTCCGAAGAGGTACGTGGCGCCGAAGCCGGAACGCGTCGCCTTCGACTTTTCGAGGAAGCCGGCCTGCGTCGTGTCGAAGCTCCCCGGAAATCTGACCGACCGCCGGGAGCTCGCCTTCGGCAACGGGGTCCGCTACCTCGGCGCCGTGGTCCCGGCGACGGTGCCGCAGAAGGGGCCGTTCTTGCTGCGGCTCTACTTCTCGAGCGCCGGGGGAAAGGGCACCTCGCCGTGGCTGGTGTCGACGCGGCTGCGCCCCCGCGCCGAGGCCGCGAAGGGGGTCCCCGCTGCGACCCACGTCCCGACGGGCTGGATCTATCCGGTCGGCGAATGGGCGGCGGGAGAGATCGTGGAGGACGCGCCGCTCCTCCTGACCGGGGAGCTGCCCAAGGGCACGTACGATCTGCTGTTCGGGCTCATCGATGAGACCACCGGCACCCCGGAGGTCGCCAAGGGTGGCGACGGGGGCGCGGCCGAGCAGCTGATCGGATCCCTGGAGCTCATCTAGCCCGCGGACGGTCGGATCAGTAGGCGACGAGGCCCACGCCGCGGATCACGACGTCCGCGACGCGCTCGACCATCGGGAGGTTGAGGTTCGCGAACGTGTCGCTCGTGCAGGCGGTGATCCTGCTGGTCGCCCTAGCCGAGGAGATCATCGAACGCAGGGCCAAATCCAAGATGCGCGAGGGTGACGTTCCGCGGTAGAACATCATGGGGTGTTGCCCGGCCCGACCCGAGAGGGTTGGGTTTTCGTTCTAGCTGTTGGCCAGTTTCTCCAGTATCTCGCGCCCCTGCGAGAAGAGCTCCCGCTGCTCGGCGGACAGCTTCGCGCGGATCTCCTCCAGTGGCGCCACCTTGGCGGAGCTCATCGGCGGGCTGCTCTTTGTCCCGTCGTTCGTCGGTCAAACGTACCGGCGAGACAGCACCACCACTCGCGCGGCGCGGGACGTTCGGAGGGTGCTCGCAGAAGATCACGGGGAGAGTCATTAGCGACCCTCTTGCTCGCCGAGGATCGCGCGTTACGTTACAATAACGTCCTCCCCAACGAGCGAGCTGGATCTAAGGGCACATGTCGTCCTGGGAGGACGTCCAAGCCGAGGGGCGCGCTGGCCCCTCTAAAGCATTTCTGTCGTTGACCGTTCATCTTAGAGAGTACCGCAGACGAGAGCACGATTGGACCTCCAGGGCGCAAGGACCTGCCCGGTGGGACGCTTCACGAAGACCTGATCCAGCGCTCTTACGGCTTCTGCGCCGGTAGGGCTCTCAGTCGTTGGAACTGCCTACTGCAATTCCTACGGCTACCTCGGCGGCATCGGCGTGAAGCCGATCAACCCGGTGATTGAATAGCTGCGCACGATCCAGCCGAAACTCGCTGGTTGCGCTACGAAGTAGATCCTCGAGCGGAAGAGCAACGACGCGTATTGCTTAGTGCGACCGCCTACGGCATGTCGCGTACGCACCGGACGAAAGCCGCGGACGTCTTCTCCATGTGGAGGTAGTTGACGAGTATCGCGATGCTGAAATCGTGGTGATCGACATACAGCGCGCTGTCGCTCCCGTCATAGACATACGGTGTCGAGGTCCAGAAACTGCCGAATGGAACGTTGGGGAACACCGAAACGGCGATGTCCGCGACGACCGTCGCGCGCGGACGCCACAGGCTGGTCAGCTCCTTGACCGTCGGCAGGCGCCAATCGCTCCACCCTCCCCAAACCAGCGTGTCACAGTACGCGACGGCGTCTTCCCAGTTGTATCCGTAGGGTACGTAGGATGAACAGTCGTCGCCGATCTGCCCCGAGGCGCACCCCTGCCAGGCGAGCTCCGAAACATAGTCCGCCACGAGCGGGTCGCCCTCAACGACGGTTCTCTCGAACCTGTCCGGCAACTCAACTTCCCCTCGTCGTGCGCAACGCACCCGGAGAGCACTCGTTTTGAAGCTCGCGTTGCACGCGCCGTCCGCGAAGTGACAGCACCACGCGATCCCGGAGCTCTGAGCGTGAACGGTCATCGTCCAGTGCTGCAGATCGTCGGACGTGCCGGGGAAGGCCGTCTCGACGATCGACGGCGACGATGCGTCGAAATCGATGATGGAGACGAGCTCGTGGTAATCTGGAAGATACCAATCGCTGTATCCGCCCCACTCGAGTCCGTCACAGTAAAGAACGGCCGCGCCCCAACCAAGGGCGGAGGCTGTTCCAGTACCGCAAGACGCGCTGGTCAGGCCGGCGTTGCACCCCTGCCATACGAGCCCGGTCGCCGAGTCCTCGACGATGGGCTGGCTGGCGACAGGCTCGGTCCGAGTGTAGCTCGAAGGCGAGACGTCGCTGGCGGCCGGAGAATGAGGTCCGGGCGTGTTGCAGCCCACGGTCGAGCAGATCGCCGGTGACATGCAGTACTCACCGACACAGATGTCGTAGCCGAGATCGGCGCCGTACTCCACGGTCGTGTCCAACGAGCAGAACGCGAAATCACCCAGACCTTCACATTGCGGATCCGTGTCCGTCTCCGTGTCCGAATCCGTGTCCGTATCCGTGTCGGCATCCAAATCCACTCCCGCGTCCTCGTCGTATCCATCGCACCCGCCGTCCGGATCCGGGGCGTTCCCTTCCACCGAGAAGGAGTGATCCCATCCGAGCGCCTGCATCCTCTGGATGAACGCCAGCGCTTCGCAAGTGGGCAGGGAGGAGTTGTTGGCGATATTGATGTTGCTCTGGATCTCGGTCACGCTGTCCATCGATGAGATGTCAGTCAGCGCCTGGTTCTCTCGGATGCTCAGGTTGCCGCCGCCGACGGTGCTCAGAGAGGCGAGCCCTTCCAGGCTGGTCAGGCTGCCGTTCTCGTCGATTGCGACCCCCTTTGAATGCTGCAACCCTTGAAGCCCGTTCAGATTGATCAGGCTATCGTTGTTGTAGACGGTGAGGAGCCCTGCGACCTCTTCCAGACTCTGCAAGCCGGAAAGGCTCGCGAGGGCCGGATTCCCCCAGATCGACAACCCCGACTCGGGATCGGTCACCGCGGCGAGGTTCGCCAACCCCTGAATGCTATGCAACTCGCTGTTTTCCCGGATAAACAGTCCTGGTGTTTGCAGCAGACCGCCAAGCCCGTTCAAGTCGCTCAGCTTATCGTTCAACATGATCTCGATCTTGTCGTCGGTCCCCGTAATGCTCTCGAGTCCATGTAAGCTGACCATCACGTCGTTGTTCAAGATACGGAGCTCGACCACATGGGTGATACCGGCCAGAGCCGAGATGTCGGTCAGCTTCTTCGTCCCGTCCAGCTTCAGGCTTCCGGAAAAATCGGCGAGGTTGGCTAGCCCCGAGAGGTTCTGCAGTTCGTATTCGTTCTGGATCGTGAGACCGCCCTCGATCGTTTCGACCCCAATCAAGCCGTCAACATCTGAAAGCGGCTGATTGCCGGTGAAGGCCAGACCGCCTCCACTGATGAGCTCGAGGTTCTCGAGCCCGTTTATCGAAGCCAGCGCGTTCCCGTCGAAAACCACTCCACCCTCGACCCGGCGCAGCGCAGAGAGTCCGATTCGCGTCAGCGCCTCTCCCCCTTCGCCCTCATTGTACTCCACCCGGAAAGCGCCGGAGATCCGGTTCAGGTTGCACAGACCGTCCAGAGAAGAAGACGGAACCAGATTGTCGTTGTTGGTGATGAGCACGCTCCCGTCCACGCAAATGAGGCTCTCGAGCCCGTTCAGATTCGGCAACTGGGAACCGTTCATGACAAGGTCGCCGGTGATGCGAGTTACTCCGGCGAGAAGCGCGACGCTCGTGGTGTTGGTGATAGCGGCTGTCCCCTCGAAGACGACGTCGCCGCACTCGTCCGGACCCGCATCCGGATCCGTATCGGAATCGCCGTCGGTGTCCGTGTCGATATCGGTGTCGGTGTCCGTGCCTCCGCCATCCTCGGCACCGGACGGCTTTCTGTCATGGCTGCATCCCAAGAAGGCAGCCGCAGCAAGCAGCGCCACCCCAGCGATGGCCGCTTCGAACCCATCCAATTTACTTCTCTTCATTGGCCGACGCCGGTGCTGCAGTCACCCCTGGCACACCCCTTCAATTCTTCTACCGATTACCTCCCGTCCGAAGAAATGTGTCAAGACGTACACCTGTGACTCTCCCATCGGCCGACTACTTGTGAAATGATTGTCGTTTCAGAGGCGCGATGCGCTTTTGACCGAGACCCTGCCTGGCTATGCGGACGGTATCCGAGGCTGCCACCGCTCCGCGTCGTTCTCCCGGCCGATCCTCCGAAGCCCTGCAGCGACGACTCCGCGCATGAGCGCATGGTGCGAGTCCGTGTCGCCCCGGAGCGCGTCATCCAATGCGGCCCGGTACGTGTTCGGGAGACATCGGGCGGCACCGCGGAGCGTGCGGATCGCGGCGTCGTGCATCCCGGCGCCGAAGAACGCGAGAGGGATGTCCAGGTAGCCGGGCTCACATACCCGGGCGTGCTCGCACACGTCGACGTACTTCGCGGCCTCCGCGAGGCCTCCCTGCTTCTGCAGCGTCAACACGAGCTCCCAGGGATGCGAGAGATGCTCCTGGTAGCCGATGTGCAGCGGCGGGAGCTTCGTCTCGAAATTCCATTGCGGAACCGAGAACCCGAACTCGTCCAGGTAGCGCCTCACGAGGCTCGGGACGACGCTGTCCGGATCGAGGCAGGAGAGCGCCGACTCGATGCACTGCGGGAGCACGCGGCTCAATATCGAGAACTGGATGCAGTCGTTCGCCGTGCTGTCCTCTCGCGCGAACGGCCAGAGATAAGGCTGCAGCGACTCGGCCTGCACGGCGGAGAAGTCGACGCCCAGCGACGCCGCGTCGGCGCTCCCCGGCACGCACGTGTACGGGAACTGCACCGACGGCAGCCCCTGCGACCAGACGAAGCACGCGGTGCGGATCGACTCCTCGAGCGACGTGTCTGGGTGGCCGACGATGATGTCCGAGGACATCTCGAGGTCGCCGTAGCCGGCGTCGCGCATCATCTGCAGCGTGTCGAGGTAGTCCTGGAGCGTCTCCCGCCTTCCCCATTTCCGGGCGATACCGCGGTCGTGCGTCTGCAACGGGATGCCGACGTCGATCGTCCCGGCGGCTCGGATCAGCTCCGCGCGTTTCGGTGTGATCCCCAGCGGCTCGAAGCCCGCCCAGACGATCGTCGTCGTGTCGCGCTTCGCGAGCCCTGCGAACAGCCGGTCGGTCGACTCGGCCGCGGCGCCGCGAAACACGGAGGGCGCGTAGAGCGCCAGGAGCGAGACGCCCGACGCCATCATGCGATCCACCTCGGCGAGCACCTCGTGCTCCGGGTACGTCGTCGGCTTGCCGGTCTCGATCCTGTGGAAGGCGCAGTACGCGCAGCGGTTCGGGCAGCCGCGTCCGGCCACGACGAAACCGCAATGCCCGGCCTGCGCGCCGAGCGTCTCTTCCGATTCCGTGAGGATGCCGTGGTGCACGTAGTCGGCACCCATCCGCGCGCACTCTTCCGCGCACAGCGAGGCGTACGTTCCCCCGACCGAGACAGGCACGCCCGGGAGCGCGGAGCGCACGACGCGGATCGTCTCCTTCAGGAGGTCGCGATCGTAGGCGAAGAGCGACGTGATCCACACCTGGCTCGGTCTGCCCGCGGCAACGAGCCGCTCTCGAAGGTTCTCCTCGTCGAGCCCGAACGCGTAGCACTCCACGTCCTTGGGCTGCGCGGTGCGCGGCCCTGCCGGGCGCTGCCCGATACGCCGGGCGCCCGCACCCGCGTCGGTGTGGCAGTTGATGTGCGCGACCGTCACCCCTCTCCCCTCGAGCCAGCGGATGAGCCGCTGCGTGTGGAGGTTCACGGTGTAGAGATCATGGCCGTAAAGGAAGATCCGCGACTCGACGACGAGCGTCGGCGGCGTGATGAACACGACCGAGTCCCCGCGTCCCGGTAGAAGAAGATCACGCATCGTCGTGCTCCGTCGCCTGTGGCTCTCTTTGCGGGTCGAGCTGCGCCGCGTACGACCTGTCGACCGCGGGAAGCAACATCTTGAACTTCGTGCCTCGCGCGCCACTCGTCACGAGCTCGAGGCCTCCGCCGGCCGCGCGGGCGATCTGCGACGCCAGGTAGATGCCGAGCCCGACGCCGCGGCTCTTGCCGAACGTGTTGTACGGTCGAAACAGATTGTTGCGAACCTGGGCCGGAAGGCCGGGACCATCGTCCGCGATCGTGAGCGAGATCTCGGAATCGTTCTCCTCGCAGTCGACGCGCACACGGCGGGCACCCGCCTCGATGGCGTTGTCCACGAGGCTCTGCAGCGACAGGGCGATCATGCTCTCCTGACCGCTCACCCAGACGTCGGGGATCGGACCCCATTCGAGTCGATCCTCGTCGCCCGGGTCGGCGGTCTCCACGTTCGACGCGATCTTCGGGAGGTGGAACGACGGCGGCGCCTGGGCGCCGGAGCGCAGCCCGTCGAGGAAGTCGTCGATCAACGAGACCGTGCGCTCCAGGTTGCCGATCGCCGAGGAGACCGCGCCGGACGTGTCGTCCTTGCCGTTCTGCCACCTGCCGAGCTCCACGACGCCGTCGGCCGCCTTGTGCAGGCTCCCCCGCACGCGGTGCGCGAGGCTCGCCATCTTCACCTCCATCTCGGCGACGACGCCCGAACGGCAGGAGCCCACGAGCGTCTCGAGCCGGTTGAGCACGTCCTCGGAGCGGAGGGTGTGCATCTTGTGGCTTCGGCGGTGCCGGGTGATGCTGCCCATGGAGAAGAAGAAGACCAGACCTATCCCGTAGATCGTGACGCAGATCGGATCGATCTCCCCGCCCAGGAGAAAGAAGGCAAACGACCCGACGAGCGGGGCGAGCCCCACGAGCGTGAAGGAGAAGGAGATCCCCCAGTAGAGACAGCTGAAGGCGAAGAAGCCGGTGAACACGTACGAGGCCGGCGGCAAAGAATACGCCGCGGTGCTCAGGAACGCCGCCGAGTAGAGCGTATTCTCCACGAGCTGCAGAGCGCCAAGGACGTTCATTCGGGGGCTCCCGAATCTCCAGGACAACACGGAAGCCAACCCCGCCAGGAAAGTAACCAGAATCGGGAAGACGAAATTCCGCAAACCGATGGCGTTGTGCACACTCGGCACGAAACGAAAAACGAGAACAGCACCGATCCATACAACGACCGGGACAAATGCCGATGCGGGTCGGCACCCATCCACAATCGCGTCAGCGTCGAAAGAGTCGACGAATCGCTTCCACTCGCGACCCATCAAGCTGATAGAAGACGACATCGCTTCACCACACCTCGCGTCAGCTCGTTTAGGAACGATGCGGCATGGCCACAGGAATAGTCCGAGAGGTCGTTCGCTACGGTTCGGCTGAAACTGGTCACACGGTCGACTGGTAGACTCCGCAACCGACTATCATCGGTTTCATCGTCCGCGATGATTTGAAGCAGAGTGCCGAAAGACCTTCCGTACTCGACGAACGATGCGGGTTCGACATCGGCAACCGCTGCTGCGATCCGGAAATACGTGCCGAACTGCTCGCCTGCGCTGAGGCGCGCCACGCGTTCGTAGGTCGCGATGTCCCAGGGATCGCGGACCAGCTCGAGGCGTTGACCGGTCAGCATGATCGCGAGCGTCCGGTACGGCTCGAGCATCAGCGCGCAACGCATCCCCGGATCGAGTGTCTCGACGAGCTCCGCGAGTCGCACCGCGACGAGGCTCAAGAGCTGCACCTGCGCGTTAATCCGCAGCGACATCGGCACGTCGGAGAAATAAGCGTCGGTATCGCCGTCCTGGAGATCGTCGGTTACCGAGCACGCGGCGTAGAACATCTCGCACACCGAGCCGGCGACGAGCGCCCGCGGCTCATCGACTTTCAGCTCCCGCGACAGAGAGAACACGAGGCCCCCGGGGTGCACACCGCGAACCTTGTCGAGCACCGGCTGGATGAGAAGACGGCACTCCGCATCGAGCAGAGTCCCGGTCTCGGAGATCTCGCCGAGCCACGCGCGCGTGCACCGGCTCACGGCCGGGTTGTTGAGAAACGGGAGCACTGTCCCCTATGGCAAGTAGGGCATTACTTCGTCCTCGCCATCGCGAAGCTCGTTCGCCGTGCTCGACTCGCTCACCGCACGGTCGAACAGCTCTTCGAGCTTCGCGTACGTCGCGTCGCCTTGACGGACGACCTCGAGCCGGACGTCGCCGCCGGCGAGCACTTGGTGCATCGCTGCGATCACCTCGCGCACCTTGGGCTCCAGCGAGACGGTGCCGTCCGGTCCGTAGATCAGGGCGCCGGCCGCGTAGAGCGCCTCGAACCACTCGAGCGTGGTCTTGGTCACCGGCATCTGCGCGTCCCGGATGATGTCCGCAACTTTCGCTTCGGCAGTCTGGTTGCTCATCTGGTTTTCTCCTTTGTTTTGCGCCACGTCGAGGTGGCGGGCACGGTTGTTTCCGACAGTTCGAACATGCCACGGCTCTCCGTATCAGCCTCAACTGCTATCAGTGCCCAAAATTTGCGCATACACAAGAGGTACACCTGTGACATCATGAATCATCTGCACGATATGGTCGTCACCTGCACATCGTGGCAGTCGATAGAGTTTTTCGTCGTTATTTCGTCAGGTTGTAGATTAATCAACCCCATCGGGCGCCTTTGCGGTTCTCCCCTCTCGGGCGAGATCCCGATCAAGCCCGGTGAGAAAAATTCAGGGAAATTGACTTTCGAGGCAGCTCCAAGCCGCGCCGTTGCTGTCTCGCAGCAGATGTCACAGGTGTACCCCTTGGCCGAAGCCTTTTTTTTCCATAGAGTTACCCGATAGGAGAGGCACCGATGCCGACGAAAATGCACGAACCAGAGCCGCCTTCGGAGAGAAACGAGACGATCCTGGTCGTCGACGACGAGATCGATTTCCTTGAAGGTGTACGCAAGACGATGACGGCTTCCGGCTTCTCGGACGTCCTCATGGCGGTCGACATCGAGACCTCCCTTCGGCTCGTGGAGGCGTACGCCCCGGTCCTCGCGCTCGTGGATCTCGATCTCGGTAAGAAGGAGCGGAGCGGCATCGCGCTCATCCAGCAGCTCCTCAAGCTGCAGGGCGGCCCGATCCCGGTCGTGCTGTCCGGCGACCGCACGTTCGAGCAGTTCTTCCGCGCTGCGCGCGCGGGCGCGGTGGATTTCCTGGTGAAGGGTCCCTACGTCGACGTCCCGGGAGAGGTCGCGCGGATCCTCGACGGCGATCGAGGCGCTACGCGAGGGCGGGTGCTCCCCGAGATGATCTCCGACCTCGGATACCTCCGCTCCTTCGGTCTCACGGCCAAGGAGATCGCGCTGCTCATGGAGTTTACGAAAGGCTTCCCCAGCCTGAGCGAGCTCTCGATGCGCCTCGAACAACAGCCGGTGCAGACACGCAAGACTTTTTCCAGGATCTACGACAAGCTCCACATCACGGATTTGCACCAGCTCATCCGCACGCTCACCGTCTGCGAGCTGTTCGGCGCCGAGAGCTGAAAATCGATACGCGCATGCTCGGCGTCGAAAGCGCGCAACAGCTCGTCCGGTCTCTGGCAATCTGCGAAGCCTATCGGGAGGGGATCCCGAGGCCGAGCCTGCGCTCCTCCCGGTAGATCTCGCAGACCTCGAGCGCGCGGATGAGGTGGGGGACATTCTCCACTCCGAGCTTCACGCAGATCCGGGCGAGCGCTTTCGTGATCTGCGCCTGCGTGTCGTCGCGTCGAACGAGCTCCACCACCGCCGATACTTCCTGCGCGGTGAGCCCGAGGAATCGAAGGTAGTTGAGATCGGAATCGATGCGGGGCGCCGGTCGCCCCGGGATCGCGCCTCGCTCGCCGTCGAAGATCCGGCCGGCTTCCCGCGGGACGTCGAGGCTCGGGCCCTTGACGAGATAGTCGATTGCGCCACATCGCGCCGCGCGGAACTGCTGCGGCTGCGACCTGTCGCCGGAGAGCACCACCGGGAGGGCCGGCCCGTGCTCCTTCGCAATCTTCGTGATGAGGGAGAAGCCGCTCTTCTGGGCGGCGCCGAGGTTCAGGTCGATGAGCACCATCTTCGGGCGATGCTCCGCGACGAGCTTCTCCGCCTTGTCCACCTCGGTGGCGATGAACACCTCCTGGAACCCGGCGAGATCGAACGCGTGCCAGGTGTTGAGGAGGAACTCCTCCTCATCATCGACGAGAAGAATCGTCTTATCGCGCGACGTCATTGATCAGATCCGTCGATGCACAGTTGGGCATGAGGTCTGGTGATCGCATTCGAGTCCACTTTACGGTCGGGCATCTTCCACCTGTCGAGCCCGGCGAGCGAAATGAGCACTTGGGCGTAAGCATCTTCGCGCACCGGATCGTACGGCGCCTTAGGCGGGGAAGTGCGCCGTTGTGCCATCTGGGAGATCGTGACGTCCGGCTCCGTGAACACGCCGTCTCGGAAGCACGCCCGGCAGTACTCCGCGACGCGTTGTCCGGATCGGTCCGTCCCGTGCTCGTAGAAGTTCGTCATCACCCCGCCGCAGCTTTGGCATACGCTGGCTGCGCGGCTCTCGTTTGGTTCCGACATCGCATCTCCTCCGCGGACCAATCGCGCCCATGGTCGTGCGCACGACCATTCTGGGGCTGCTCTGCGCCGACCCGTCAAGCCGTACAGGTGTGACAATTCAACGATTACGGGGGGTTGGGTTGTTAACTTTTTTCGGAGGTGATGCCGAGTCAAGTGCTGCAAAACGAGATCGACGGGAAGTGAGCTGCGCGTGATATCTGCCGCCTCGTCCTCGCGCTTACGATCCGCAAGCTCCTCAATAAAGAAAACTGAAAATCGACCGCGCGGAAACCCGCGCCGTTGCTGGATTGTCACAGGTGTACCTCTTGACACCTGAGCACAGGCTAGTTCCATGAATCTGGTGAAGCGAATGCGATGAGCGAGAGCACCAAAATCCCCGAGCCGCTCCACGGGGCCGGCCGCGTACCGCCCGATGCCGGGTTGTACGCTTCGGAAGGCCGATACCGCCGCCTGTTCGAAGCCGCCAAGGACGGTATTCTGATACTTGATGCGGATAGTGGAAGGATCGTTGACGTCAATCCTTTCCTGATGGAGTTGACGGGCTATTCGCACGAGGAGTTCCTCGGCAAGCACCTTTGGGAGACCGGCCCATTCAAGGACGTTGCCGCCTCCATGGGCTCGTTCTCCCGACTGCAGACCGAGGAGCACGTTCGCTTTGAGGATCTTCCGCTGAGGGCCCGCGACGGACGGAAGATCGCCGTCGATTTCATCAGCAACATCTACCGCGCCGATGACGAGAGCGTGATCCAGTGCAACGTCCGCGACATCACGGCGCGCAAGCACGCGGAGGCGAGGCATTCCGAACTCGAGGCGCAACTCTTGGGCGCCCAGAAGATGGAGGCAATCGGCCGCCTCGCGGGCGGCGTGGCGCACGACTTCAACAACCTGCTCAGCGTCATCATCAGCTACGCCGAGTTCGCGATCGACCAGCTGCGCGAGTCCGACCCCGTGAGATCGGATCTCGTGGAGATCCACAAGGCGGGGCAACGGGCTGCGGCGTTGACGAGGCAGCTCCTGGCTTTCGGCCGCAAACAGATGCTGGCGCCCGAGGTGCTGAGCCTCAACGACGTGGTCACCGACATCGAGAGCATGCTCTCGCGGCTTCTCGGCGAGGATGTCGATGTCGTGACACACCTCGCAGAGGATCTCGGCAACGTCACCGCGGATCGCGGTCAGATCGAGCAGGTCATCATGAACCTGGCGGTCAACTCGCGCGACGCCATGCCCGAAGGCGGCAAGTTGACCATCGAGACCGCCAACGTCGAGCTGGACGAGAGCTACGCGGCGCGCCACGTCGCCGTCGTACCCGGGCGGTACGTCCTGTTGTCGGTGTCCGACACGGGGTGCGGCATGGACGCCGAGACGCAGAGCCGCATCTTCGAG
The DNA here is from genome assembly GCA_023229365.1 of Pseudomonadota bacterium. Classification (NCBI taxonomy): domain Bacteria; kingdom Pseudomonadati; phylum Pseudomonadota; species Pseudomonadota bacterium. The sequence goes on from JALNZK010000016.1 coordinate 37,399, forward strand.
CCGTTCTTCACGACGAAGGAGAGGGGCAAGGGCACGGGGATCGGCCTCTCCACCGCCTACGGCATCGTCAAGCAGAGCGGCGGCAACACCTGCGTCTACAGCGAGCCTGGACAGGGCACGGCCTTCAAGGTCTACCTGCCGCGCGTGAGCGCTCCCGTGGTCGAGGCGGCACCTAAACCGGTGTCCGAGGCGCCCAGGGGAAGCGAGACGGTGCTCGTCGTCGAGGACGAGGACGCGGTGCGCAGGCTGACGGAGCGCATCTTGCGGGCAGCAGGGTACAGGGTGCTCGCCGCGTCGAACGGAGGCGAAGCCTTGCTGTTGTGCGAGAAGCACGGGGACGCGATCGACCTCCTCCTGACCGACGTGGTGATGCCACAGATGGGCGGGCGAGAGCTGTTTGCGCGATTAGCGACGATCTCCCCTGGGCTCCGGGTTCTCTTCACCTCGGGCTACACGGACGACACCATCGTTCACCACGGCCTGCTTGCCCCAGGCACCCGTTTCATCGGCAAGCCGTTCAACGCGGCCGCTCTGGCCCGCAAGGTGCGGGAAGTGCTCGACGAAACGTGAGAGGAGAGGGAATGGAAAACGCACCCAAGGGCCGCGTCCTCATTGTAGAGGACGAGACGGCGCTTCGGCATGCCTATGCTCGGATGCTCGAGGACAGGGGATTTTCGGTGAAGCAAGCCGGAGATGGCGAACAGGCAATCGAAGCGCTCGCCACTCGAGCATATGACGTTATTCTGTCCGACATCGCCATGCCTGAAATGGACGGCATCCAACTCCTGCGCGAGTTGCGGCATCGCGATCTCGACGTGCCGGTGATCCTGATCACGGGGTATCCGACCGTGACGGCCGCGGTCGAGGCGGTCGAGTTCGGCGCCCTGCAGTTCCTCGTCAAGCCCATCGACGCCAAGGTACTGGTCGACGCCGTCGGAACGGCGGCCACGCGCAGGCGCATCGCGATGCTCAAGCGTGAGGCGGCCGACGTGACCTCGGACCGCGGGCGTCCCGGGGACGGCTGACGGGTCTCGCGGGCACGTGGCGGAGTGGGCCTATCGAACCATTTCTGCGATCTTCGCGCTGATCGTTTCGAACGCGGGCGACCAGTCCTCGTCGCAGATCGAACAGACGTAGCTCATTTCGCCGAAGCGCTCGTTTGCGAGCTCGACGTAGCGACGCCCCGGGGAAGCTCTCGTAACCTCGACCTCCCCGACCGAACGCGCGCATGCGGGGCGGTAGTACCAGACATCGCCGCCGAGCTCTTCGGCATGGAGCTGCATTTCGTCCTGTTCGAGGCAGCCGTCGAGCTCGTCGCCGAATCCCTGACATGCCGAGGCGCCGTCCTGTCCGCCGAACGGCACGCCGACGATCGCCGCGAAGAAGACCTCATCCGGCTCCTTGAACGACAAGATCTCCTCGTGGAGATGCGCCAGAGAGAAGAGGTGTTCCGGATGCGCGCCGCACGCGAGGTTCACCTTGAGCCCGTCGTACTCCTGGATCTCGCTTTCCGCGAACAGCGCGGCGCCGTCCTCCATGGAGCAGTCCTCTTCGTCGCTCACGACGACCAGCGCGAGCATGGATTCGTCGCGCAGAAAGTCGTCCTGGTCGTCCCGCCCCAACGCGACCACCGCCGATGCGAGCTGCTGCTCGAACCCACAGCCGCCCGTTCCCTGCATCGACAGACACGCTGCGCGCGCCGCGAGGTTCGGATCCGGATCGTCGGGAGTGCTCTCCATCCACGGTGCGGTCTGGCTCGGGCAGCCGATTGTCGTGCTGCCGTTCGTGTGGCACACGCCGACCCCGCCGCCGCCGAGGCCCTGGCAAGTCCACCCCGGAGGGCACTGCGCGGCGGTCTCGTCGCACTCGACGCTGTCGTTGGCGAGCGCGATGCTGGAAACTTCGATTGTCTGGAACCGACCGTAGTCTCCGAACGCCTGGCATTCGGGAGGAACCGTCCAGGGCCACGAGGCGTCGTTGTTCACGCCGTTCGACGAGAACCCCAGGTTGGAGGTCACCACCGCGACGCGGATGTCGTCGATCGCATCGTAAGACGAGGTCGGCAGTGGGTTCGCGAGCGACCCGACGAACGCGAACAGATCGGTAGCGAGCTCCGCCTGCTCCTGGTTCATCGACTGGGAGTCGTCGATGACCAGGAGGAGGTCCAACGACGACGGCCCCGTATCGGTGGTCGTGTCGGTGTCGCCGCCATCGACAGCGTCGTCCAACCACGGCATGGTCTTCATGCCGCAGCCGGCCAAGACAGCGCACAGCGCGAGCCCAAAGATGCGCGTCCACGTGCCTTTCGTCCTGGAGTCCAAGAGCATGATCCCTCAGGTCCGTGTCCCCGACATCACGTCCGGGCCACATTCCTCCAGTACAGTCTCATTCATGGAAAAGAGGGAAGAAATCGTATCTGTGAATACACGCACACCGATTTCACGATCGCTTACCCCGTGTTTCGCGAGGTCGGTCGTTCGTGTTTATATGCTCGAATTGATTCGTTTTTTCTAGCGAAAAGGTTGCGGCGTCCCCACCTCCGGAGCAGACTCGGTGGCACTTGGGGGGGGCATGGGCTCGGACAACGGTATCAGCTCCAGCGACGAGAATCTGTACTCCCGTCTGGGCAAGACGGACGAGACGCCCCGCCGGACTTCGCTCCGCACCTCAGAGCGCCGCGCTCGCTCTTCGTCTCGAAGCCTCCTGCAGCTGGACGAGCCGAGCTGCCACGGGATCACGCCGGCCAGCGTGTCGGCAACGCCGTTCACCGAGATCCTGGCCGAGATCGAGACCGCTCGGTTCGCCGTCGCGGGCGCGATCAAGAAGGTGATGGTCGGAACCCAGGCGATCCTGCACCCCGAGTGCACCGAGCCGGGGGCCGGCCCGCCTGAGATCGACGGCATCCTCGAGTCCGTCAGGGCGCTCGAGCTGAAGATGTGCGCCACTTCCAACGGCGACTCCGTTTTCTATATGCGCGATCCACCTTCTGCCGACGAGCCGATCCGTCAACCGGCGGAGGCCCGGCTCTTGTCGTTCGTGTCCAAGGATGTGCTGTACCTGTTCCCATGGAAGACCGGTGGGAGTGTCGGATTCGGTATCGCGGTCTCGCGCGACGATCTTCGAGCGATCCAGATCGGCGACACCGGCCGCATGTCCTACCCGTTCATGATGTCGCTCGGCGTCACGCCGTTCCTCGCGATGCCGCCCGACGGGATGCTCGCGGCAGCGCGCGAGAACGAGCAGCGCTATCGCGATCGGGCGGGGCACGGGTTTCACCTCCCCACCTTCGTTGAGGCCTATGTCGATTTTCTCGCGTTCGTCGTCCAGGAGACCCCTGCCGCGCTCGGAGCGCTGCTCCTCTGCGAGAGGCACCCGCGCGCGGCGGAGGAGCTGGTGATCGAGCACGACTAGCTGACCGCGAAGGTCTCCTCGGCGGCCCTCTATTTCCTCGGGTACGAGGAGACGGGTTATCGACCGAACGCCTCGCAGAGGAGGAGCCTGAGAGAATCCGAGGTCTCGCGGTCGTGCGGGCTGGCCTTGATCGACGCACTGGTCGGTTGGAAGAACCAATGCTGCCGGAGCTCGGTGCTCGGGGAGTTCGCGGACAGCTACCGCGATTTGCACGTCGACAAGATCGCCGACGTGCTCGTGCGGCAAAAGCCGTGATGAAGTGGGACCACGGCGACGCTGTGCTCGTTGCCTGACCGGAGAATCTTGTCGAAACGGCGCGCGGTCTATGGAGCAGGTGGTGGTGGTGCGTGATCCCCAGGACCGTTTCCGGGCGGCGGGGTCGGGCCTCCTGGAGGGTTCGGACCGCCGGTCGGCGGCTTGGGATCCGTCTTGGACCCCGGACCGTCACATCTCCCGGGATGCTTCGTCGGATCGCGCTGGCACTTCATCGCCGTCATGAAGTCGTGTCGCTGGCTCTCGCCCAGGATATCCAGGAGCGCGAGCTGGAATTCGAATCCACGCGCCTCGATCCGGTCGGCTACCTTGACGAGCTTCCGGTGCAGCCGTTTGAGATCTCCCGTATCCGGATCAGGAGAGATCCACTCCCGCTCGAACGCGTCTTCGAGTTTCCGCTGTTCACCGAAGAGCGGTTTCATGTCGCGCTCCAGCTCGATGAGCAGCTTCTGTACCTGTGCCTTCTGGTCCTTCGCCAGATGCAGCCTGACGAACACCTCGTCCTCGATCGTCGGGATCCGTCTCGGTGGCGGCGGTCCACCCTGCGCCGCGGCGACGAACGGGGCCAGGAGCATCAGGCAACCGATGGTTGCTCCGAGCAGGCGGTTCTTGGTTGCTGTTTCCATGTCGGGCTTCTCCTTCACGTGTGGGTTACTGCGCTGGTGCGCCCTTCGGCGCCGCCGCGGGGGCCGGCCGGTCCCCGATCGGCGGTTTCCCGTCCGATCCCTCCGGGGCAACCGGGCGGCAGGAGAGGCGTCCGCCCTCTGCTCCCTCGGGCGGAGCCGAGCAGGTGCCCTCTGTCGCACGGTCGCCGATCTTCATCGAGCAGGCGTCGCCGGTCTTCTTCCCGTCGCACGCGGCAAGCGCCTCCTCGGGCGGCCGACCTCCCCCTGGACCACCCGGCGGCGGCATCATCGCGTCTCCTCCCGGTGGACGCCCCGGCGGAGGCCCTTGAACGCGACACGAGAGCTTCTCTCCCCCCGCGTCGCCCGGCAGCGCGGCGCACTCGCCCGTCAACTTGCCCTCCCCGAGCGGCACCTCGCACGCGTCCCCGGCGCCCTTGCCGTCGCATGCCGCGAACGCCTCGGCGGGAGGTTGACCGGGCGGCGGTGCGACGCCCTCGGGCATGTCGCCCGGCGCGGCCGCGGTGCCAGCGGGTTCGCTGGCGGAGCTGCACGCTCCGAGCGCACAGCAGAGCAGGGCCATCGAGATGATGCGAATGCGGTTCCTCATTCCAGCCTCCTTCTGTGGAAAGTCCGGATCTAGTCCGTGTCGACGTCCGCGTCGTCGGTGGTCGTGCCGTCGAGACTGAAGACGAAAGTCTTCATGTGGGTCGAGGTGATCGAGTACGCCTTCTCGTAGAGGAGCTCGTCGTCCGAATCGAACACCTTGCAGGTGAGATCGGTCATGTCGGTCTCGTCGTCGTCGTCGGTATCGGCCGTCGCATCCGGGAACACGTCGATGGTGATGGCGTCCTCGATCTCGACGGTCTCCGAGAACAGGTACACGTCGGTGCTGGACTCCTCGCCGAGGAAGTCGACACCGTCGCCGTCGTCGATCGCGTAGATCCCGGAAAAGCTGGCGCCCTGGCCGTAGAGCTTGAACGTCACCTCGGTCGGGTACGACTCGCACCCGGCGAAGACGAGGACGGCTGCCGCCGCCGCGCGGACGATCCTCCACATCCCGTCACCTCATGGCCTGCGGCTCCTTCCCTGTCTTCAGCTCGGGAAGCGCCCTGCCGCAGTCTCGACGGAGAGTGGCGCCCCACGCGCGGCGGTATGACCGCGCGCCGAAGGTTTCCTGTAACGATTTGTAACGCTCAGGGGAGGTCGATCAGGTAGTAGCCGATCCCGCGCGCGGACCTGAGCTGCAGGCGCGCCCCGATCCTCTCGCGCAGCTTCCTGCGAAGCCGCCCGATGCAGACGTCGATCCCCCGATCACGGCCGTTCCACTCGTGCCCGTAGAGGCACAGGGAGAGCTCGTCACGGGTCACCGGGCGTCCCGGCTCAACGGCCAGCAGCGCGAGCGCGGCGAACTCAACGGTCGAGAGACGGATCTCCTCGCCGTCCAGCCAGAGCGTGCGCCGCCCCCGGTCGAGAGTCGCGTTCCCCAGCTCGATCCTGTCCTTCTGAGGAGTCGTCCGCCCGTCTCCTTCTCCGCGCCCAAGAGAGACGTGGTCGCTGACACGGGTTCGTATGACAACGATCCATGCTCTGGCGCGAATCTCTAACACGGATTGCGAGATAGAACGGATCGTCCTACCCTCATGCGGGCGACCTAAGATGCGAGCGACGGCCGACAGAACATAGCGGGGCTCTTCTCCTGGAGTCGGACATGCCAGACGGGGACCGAGGATCGACTACCCTCACAGAGGAGGAGACTGAGAAAATCCGAGGTCTCGCGGTCGTGCGGGCTGGCCTTGATCGACGCACTGGTCGGTTGGAAGAACCAATGCTGCCGGAGCTCGGTGCACGGGGAGTTCGCGGACAGCTACCGCGATTTGCACATCGACAAGATCGCCGACGTGCTCGTGCGGCAAAGGCCGTGACGAAATGCCACGCTGGTGCTTCCGAGGCAGCAACAGGGGAGCCTGTAGGGCGGACCGAGTTGCCGCAGGTCGTGAACGAAGTCGGTGCGCACGGCCACTGAAGGGAAGTGATCTTTCTACAAGGGGGGAAGTATGAAGCGGACCATGCAAACGCTTCTCACAGCGTGTGCTCTCGCCTGTTTTATGCTGGCTTGTGGAGAAAACGCTGGCGGTGACGGTGACGCCGACGCGTCCTCCGATACCGATGCGGACACCGACAATGACTCGGACTCGGACTCGGACAGCGATACAGATATCGACACGGATACCGACACCGACACCGATTCGGATACGGATATTGACACCGACACGGACACTGACACGGATACAGACACAGATACCGATTCGGATACAGACACCGACACGGACGCGGACACGGACACGGACACCGACATCGATACCGATTCGGACACTGACACCGACACCGACGCCGACGCCGACGTTTGCTCGGCGAGCGGCAACTGGTACGACCCTGCGACCGGGCTATGCTGGCAGAGCCCACCGTCGGACGGCACGTTCCCATGGGATGACGCGGTGGCCCACTGCGACGGTCTGTCCTCGGGAGGCTTCGACGACTGGCGCCTACCATTCATACAGGAGCTGATATCGCTCATGCGGGGCTGCGTGGACGGCACCGAAACAGGCGATCTGAGCACCAGCGCCTGCGTGGTGGCGGACCCCGGGTGCCTCGACCTAGCGTGCCTCGACTCGGGCTGCGAATATTGCGATGTTTTCGAAGGGCCGGATGACGATCCCTCGGGCTGCTACTGGGATCCGGCAGTGGGGGGTGAGTGCAGCTGGTACTGGTCGTCGTCGACCGTTACCGGATATTTTTCATTCTCGTGGCTCGTGAGCTTCAACACCGGCAGCGTGAGTAGCGGCGGCAATACTAACGCGGGCAATGTTCGTTGTGTTCGTGGCGGACCTTGATCTCGGCCCTTCATGTCTTGGAATCTCTAACTGGGAACTGGTGGGCCAGCACGGTGGCCGAGAACCGCGCGGAGTACGGCCGTGCACAGGACGCCTCGCGCCTCGTGTTCGAGAATGGTCCCGAGCGCTCGACTCGGGCAATGGGGAGCAGCCAATGAGGCACCTGGTCACCCTTCCGCTCGTCGGGTTCCTGGTCGCGTGCGGAGCCGGCCCGGAGGCGCAAAGGAAAGGCCAGATCCCGACGCCGGCCCTGGGGCCCGGCGAGGGACATCCGAGCCCGGGCCAGGTTACCGCGACGACCGCCCCGACGGCGACGAGCGAGCTGCCGCTCATAGGGGTGGCGGTGGACGAGTTGCCGATCCTCGTGGGGAAACCGTTTTCGCTCACGATCTTCATCAGGACCTTCGGCGGCACCGCCCCGATCCTGTTCGACCCGCCCCTCGATTGCCTCGAGCTGCTGAACGAGCCTATCATAGTTGAGGACGGCCTCGGCACCGGCGAAGGAGCCGACCATGTTCCTCTCCCGGACGGGGCCAGGAGCTTCTCGAGCACGTTCCGGTTGATGTCGGCCGAGCCGGGAAAGTACCTCCTGGGGCCGTTCGTGGCCGAGGTCGACGGAAAGAAGTACAAGGGGCCGGTGTACTCCCTCGAGGTCGTTCCGGCACAGGGTGCTGGCGATCACGGGGAAGGCGAGGTCGATTGAGCCGGTTCCACGCACACCGCGGTTCGGCCCGGTAGACCTCCGACGAGTGCGGCGACGATTGGGAGCACTGCTGCATCGCCGGCGACTCCTGCGCGTGAGGTCGACGCGGTTCCACTGGTTTCTCTTTGCTCGGCCCCGTGTTCCCCTCGACGGCTACTTCGACACGGCCGACGAGGCAGAATGCTTCGAGTGAAAGATGGTGGCGTCATGACGATGGAAAAAAAGATCGCTAAGGTCTTCCGCCTCGACGACGAGAGCTGGATGAGGCACGCCAACCCGTGGAGCGTCGGAACGCGCTACTCCGTGCTGCCGCTCATCGTTCTTTCCTTCTGGTCCCGGATCTGGCTCGGCTGGTGGTGCGCCGTGCCGGTCGTCCTTTTCCTCGCCTGGATGTTCTTGAACCCCGTCTTCTTCCCCAAGCCCCGCTCGACGAGGAACTGGGCCTCCAAGTCCGTTCTTGGGGAACGGGTCTGGATGAACCGCAAGACGATCCCCGTTCCGGCTCATCATCGTCTCATGCCGGGCATCCTCAACCTGGTTTCCGCTGCGGGCATGATCCTGTGCATCTGGGCCATCGTCATCCTCTCCCCGTGGATGGCCGCCCTCGGCGTCGCGCTGGCCTACCTGGGCAAGAGCTGGTACCTCGACCGGATGGTCTGGCTCCTCGAGGACATGAAGAGCCGGCCCGAGTACGCCCCGTGGCTCTACTAGGAAGCTCTACTGCTGCCTGCAGGTCGTCAACTTGGTGGGTCAAGTCAGGGAGGCCGGAAGTAGCGGCACACATAGTACCTTGACAGGCAGAGTACCATGCCCTAGAGTGCCCATATGGATTGGAGCAGGCACACCTCGGACCTCCTTCGCGGTCACATCGACACGATCCTCCTCAAGCTGCTGCTCGGCGGGGACAAGTACGGATACGAGCTGACGAAGCTGGTCTTCGAGGGTTCCGGGCGAGCCTTCGAGGTGAAGGAGGCGACGATGTACTCGTCCCTCAAGCGGTTGGAGCAGGAGGGCTCCATCCAGACCTACTGGGGGGACGAGACCCAAGGCGGGCGCCGCAAGTACTGCCGCATCACCCCCGAGGGCCGTGCCGCCTACGACGCCAAAAAGAAGGACTGGGAGCAGGCCAGGAAGATCCTGGATCGACTGCTCTGAAACGAAAGGGATCCCCATGGACGATCGACTCGCCTCATTCCTCGGCACCGCCTTCGCCCCGTATGGCGACTTCCCGGGACGCGCGGATGTCATCGAAGAGCTCCTCGCCGACATGCGGGAACGCCTCGCCGACCTCAAGGCCCAGGGCATGAGTGACGACGAAGCGTACGAGGCGGCCGTCGGTGGCTTCGGCGATGTCGCGGAGATCATGGAGCATGTCCCCCGGAGCGCGGGCGATGCCACGGCGCCGTCCTCTCGGACCCCGCAGGTGAGCACGTTGGTCCTCGATGATGCCGACCTCAGCGGATCCGTGCTGACCGGAGCGGACTTCAGCAACAGCGCGTCGCGTCGGACGAGCTACGAGGGGTCTGATCTCACTCGGGCCACGTTCAAGGGCACCGCGCTGCGAGGCGCATTGTTCGCGGGTGCCACGTTGACGGATGCGGAGTTCCGCCACGCTGATCTCCGTGGTGTGCGATTCGACGCAACGGATCTCACGCGGGCGCGATTCCTCGGAGCTGCCATGAAAGGGGCGACCTTCGTCGGAGCGACCCTCACCGACACCGATTTCGGCCGATCCGATCTCACCGACGTCTCGTTCGACTCGATGACGCTGCAAGGGGTCGCCTTCGACAGCGCTTCGCTGAGGGGAGCCTCGTTCAAGAAGGCGACGTTGCGAGGAGTGTCGTTTCACCATTCCGCCGTGAAGCGGGCGGCGTTCGACGGCGCGGCCATGGACAAGCTGATCTTCGCGGTGCTGAAGGGTGCCAAGGCGCGCCTCGATGACGTCCGGATCATCGGCGATACTCCCTAGAGCACCGAACAGCTGCCCGTCACGCATGCCCCTCGCAGCCTGTCGAGGGCGTGGAGGTTCTCGACCGTGCGGAGCGCGGATGCGAAACGCTGTTCGACGACTGGAAGGAAATGGGGTGGACGCGACATTGCTTGACCGTCCAGACAACGCTTTCACAAGGGAGGTATCTACATGGGGCGTAAATCAATTCTGGCCGTCTTGATCGTCGCTGCTTGTTGGCTCGTCTCTCCGCTCGGCTGCGGGGATGACGACAGCGGGCCTACGGATTCCGGCACGGACACGGACACCGACTCAGACACCGACACGGACACCGACACGGACACGGACACCGACACGGACACGGACACCGACACGGACACGGACACCGACACCGACACCGACACGGACACCGACGCTGACAGCGGCGCCCCTGATGGAGGCACCGAGGACGGAGGCGTGGACGCCGGCAAGTAGCCGTAGTCCCGTTTTTACCTCCGCGCGAGCACCCACCTGAGGATCGCCGGCTCGCTCTTTCCACAGCCATGTCCGCCTAACCGCCGGAACATGCTGCGTTTCGATCGTGCCCGAGCCTTTTCCCGGCGCACATCTCGGCGCGCGGCGGTAGAGTCCCCTTCGGGGGCAAGAGGTGGAGCCATGCCGTCCGAGATGACCGTCCACGCCACGTACGCCGGTGGGATGCGGGTGACCGCGACCAACGGCGAGCACACCCTGACCACCGACTACCCGCTCGCACCGGGAGAGAAGGCGGCCGGGTTCCGGCCCATGGAGCTGATCCTTGTCGCCCTCGCCGCCTGCGCGGGCAGCGCAGTGGGGCTGCTGCTCGGCCGCATGAAGCAGCCGATGCAGGGGCTCGACGTGAACGTGCGGGCCGAGCGCTGCGACGAGCATCCGACCGTGTTCACAGCCATCGCGATGGAGTTCGTCTTCCGTGGCGCCGGGCTCGATCCCGCTGCGATCGAGCGGGTGATCGCGCAGGCCGACGATCAGCTGTGCCCGGTCTGGGCCATGGTGAAGGCGTCCACACCGATCACGACGACGTACCGCATCGTGGAGGCGGGGTAGGGGGCACTGACGTCCTGTCAGGCGAGCGCGGATTGCATGACCGCCCTTATCTCCTCGACGGTGTAGGGCTTGACGAGAAAACCCGCGCTGTCGCGCAAGGTACAATCCGTGAGAACGGAATCGATCGGGTAGCCGGTCGTGATGACGATCTTCGCGTCCGGGAACCGCTCCCTGATCCGCTCCGCGGCTTCCGCACCACCCATGCCGCCTGGAACCGTCAGGTCCATGAGCACGGCGTCGAAGCCGGGACCCGACTCCCGAGCACGGGCAAACATGTCGATCGCAACCGCGCCGTCGGACGCCGCCTCCGTCTCGTAGCCGAGCGCGTTCAGGATGCGGCACGCGACCTCGCGGACGCAGTCTTCGTCGTCCATCACCAGGATGCGGCCGTTGCCTGCGACGTGAGGGCTCTCCGGCGGTTTGTCGACCGTCGCTCTCTTTGTCGCGACCGGCAGGTAGACGTTGAACGTCGTGCCCTCGCCCGGCGACGACAGGGCCTCGATGTGTCCATCATGCTGTTTCACTATCGAGTGGCAGATGGCGAGCCCGAGACCGCTCCCGGTCTTCTTCGTGGTGAAGTAGGGGTTGAAAATCCTGTGCAGGTCCTCGGGGGAAATGCCAGATCCCTGATCGTGGATCTGGAGCTTCACGTACTGGCCACTCGCGAGCGGACCCTCGCCCTGCGCCGAGGCGGCGACGTTTGCGGCTTCGATCCGTATCAGGCCGCCATGCGGCATCGCCTGAACGGCGTTGATCACCAGGTTGTTCAGTACCTGTGTGATCTGTCCCTCGTCGGCTTCTATGGGCGAGAGGTCGGGCTGCAGCCGGAACTCCGCCCGGATATTCGCACCATGTAGGGCGAAATCGACGGCCTCCCGGAGCAGCGGTTCGACCAGAACGGTCTTCTTCCTCGGCTCTTTGCTTTTGGAAAACGAGAGCAGCTGGCGTGTCAACGCGCGGGCCCGAAGGCACGCTTTTTCCGTCTCTCCCATGAGGTGAAACGCCTTGCCATCGTCCGAGACATAGTCCTGCGCCAGGCTCAGGTTGCCCAGGATAGCGGTGAGGATGTTGTTGAAGTCGTGGGCGATCCCGCCGGCGAGCAGGCCTATCGACTCGAGCTTGTCCGATCTCGCGAGCTCCTCCTCCAGACGGCGCTTGATCGTGATGTCGAACAGGATGCCCCGAATGCCCACGATCCGTCCTTCGGCGATGATGGGACCGGAGTGGATCTCGCCTATGAACTTCGTCCCGTCCTTTCGGAAGAAGGTGCGCTGTCCGGCGATGCTCGCACCCTGCATGATCTGGGCGACGTCGGCCATGGAGGCGGCCCGGTTCTCCTCCGTGATGAGGTCCGAGACGCGCAAGGTGAGCGCCTCCTCGAGGGAGTATCCGAAAGTCTCCGCGGCGGTCCTGTTGACGTAGAGGAACCGTCCTTGAATGTCGAACTCGTAGACGCCGACGGGCAGCGACTCGGTCAGCGTCCTGTACTTCTCCTCGCTCAGCTTGAGCGCCTCGACCGTCCGGCGCTGCTGCTCCTCCCTTCGCCGGCGTTCCGTCACATCGAAGATCACGCCTTCGACAAACAGCGGATTCCCGTCCGCCCCGCGCGTCGGCCGCCCGCGCTCCTCGAAGTGGAGCATGTCGCCCTTCCGCGTTCTGAAGCGGTACTCCACAACGAACGGTTCGTTCTTTTCGATCGCGATGCCGACAGCGCGGACGACGCGGGGCCGGTCGTCCGGGTGGATCAGCGGGTCGATCGAGCAGACCTCGCCGTGGACGAGGTCCTGCGGAGAGTAGCCCGTAAGCTCCGCCAGCATGTCGTTGAGGAACTCCATCCGGCTTCGCTCGCGCAAGTGGACCCGGTAGACGATGCCGGGGATGTTCTGCGCGAGCGACTTGCAAGCATCCTGAGCAGATCGCGGATCTTCAACAACTATCCCAGCCCGCCCGCCGTTCGTGTCTTCCTGCATAGTCTCGTACCCGCGATGCTTCTGTGTTCTCGTGACGCACGGCTATCGTTGCCTGTTCGAGGAATGTTCAGCAGTTGAAAAGCTTCGCGCCTCGCGACACGAAGGTCAAGGGTTGAGAACTGCCACGCGCCTGCACGATCGCCTCGTTCTTCCGCCTACGCCATCGTGATAGAATCCATGATCAACAGACCGGGGGTACAGACATGACCATGAAGTGGAGCGGGATGGTGCTGGCTTTGGCGGCGGCGATGTTCGCCGGGTGCGATGGAGGCGAGGCGCCCGGCAGCGCGGGGACGGACACCGACACGGACGGCGATTCCGATTCCGATTCGGACTCTGATTCCGATGTCGACTCGGACACGGACACCGACTCGGACTCGGACGGCGGCGCGGACACCGACGAATGCGAGAGCCTGGTCGAGGTCACGTATCACGATTTCGCCGACGAGCACCCCGACTTCGGCTGTCACATGTCCGGTGCGGGGATCACCTACGGCCTGGTGCTCGACACCCTCGATGCCGACCGCAAGCCCCAGTACAACCCGGACATCCCCGCCGTCACCGGCGGCTCCAACCCGATGATCACGTCGGCGGAGACGTTCGCCCAGTGGTTCCACAGCGTCGACGGGGTCAACACGACGTCGACCGGCACGCTCCCGCTCGTCGAGGATCCGCCGGGCTCCGGCGTCTACAAGTACGAGAGCACGGACTACGTCGTCGTACCCGGCCAGGGCTCCTTCACCTCGGAGATCCATTCGGAGTTCGTCTACGAAACGGGGCAGGTGTTCACGTTCTCCGGAGACGACGATGTATGGATCTTCATCGACGGGACGCTCGCGGTCGACGTCGGCGGGCTCCACACCGAGGAAACCGGCTCGATCGACCTCGACACTCTCGGCCTCACGCCCGGCGAGACCTACAACATCGACATGTTCCACGCGGAGCGCTGCTACCCCGTGAGCGTCTTCAAGCTCCAGACTTCGATCGACTGCTTCACGCCGGTCGTCGTCGAGTGAAAGGTGCGGCCCGCGAGCCTCCCCCCCTCCGGCAAGCGGTGAGCAGCCGATTTGACTGATCAGGATGCTTCCCCCTCGCCATTTACTGGAGAGGGGGACCGAGGGGGTGAGGTGAACGGAGCACTTCTTCGCGCGTTCAGAACGTGCAGCAGGCGATGGGGCGGGCCACGTTGCAGGAGTAGGTGGTGCTCATCTCCCCGGTTCCGGAGAGCATCAAACCGGTGTAGCTCGTGCCGGTGTGCACCCAGCTGTCACAGGTGCCTTCGTAGCTGACCCAGCGACCGAACGCCGGGGCGCCGCCCACGGTGAACGCTCCGGTGAGGGTGATGCTGGGCTCGATCCAGGCACCTCCTGCCGGGATGGGATCGGCCGACACCGCCCCGACGTATTCTGCGGCGTGGCACATGTGGGAGCCGGGATACTCGGCGACGCAGGCCGCGTGCATGGAAGGGCGCCCGGTCATGGGCGCCATCGCTGCCGTGAAGCCGGCGAAGGTGGCGCTCGACGCACCGTTGCAGCAGGCCAGCGGCCGGGCGGTGTTGCAGCTGTAGGTGGTGCTGAGCTCTCCGCTCGCGCCGAGCATCAGCCCGGTATAGGAGGTGCCCCCGTGAGACCAGGTATCGCAGGTGCCTTCGTAGCTGTTCCAACGGCCGAACATGGCGGCGCCACCCACGACGAAGCCGTCGTCCTGATCCACGCTGGGATCGATCCACGCCCCGCCGACGGGGATCGGCGACGCGGAGTTGGACAGCACGTACTCCGCGGCGTGACAGAGATGAGCCCCCGGGAACTCGGCGGCGCACGCCGCGTGCGCGACCGGCCTGCCGCCCATGTTGCCCGTGTAGGTGGCGACGGTGAATCCCGCGAAGCCCCAGTCGATCTCGCCGAGGGCGCCCGAGCCCGGCGGCCCCGATGGTCCCTGTGGTCCGGGCGGTCCCGCCGGCCCGTCGGCTCCGTCGGTGCCATCGACACCGTCGACGCCGTTGGTGCCGTTGGTGCCGGCCGGTCCCTGCGGTCCCTGGATTCCCTGCACGCCTTGTTCGCCTTGCAGCCCCTGCGAACCATCGGCGCCGTCCTGCGCGATGATCTGCCAGTCGACGCCGTCGAACACGTACGATGCGCCGGCGACCGTGTCGTAGTAGCCGTCGTTCACGGACGGTGAGGGGGGCGGGGCGTCGAGCTCGCCGAGCCACTCGACAGGCAGACCGTCCACGCCCGCCGGACCCTGCGGCCCCTGCGCGCCGGTCGCGCCGGTCTCCCCCTGCGGCCCGGCGATTCCCTGCGGACCTGTCGCGCCGGTCTCCCCTTGCGGACCGGTCGCGCCGGTCTCCCCCTGCGGTCCGGCGATTCCCTGCGGACCGGTCGCGCCGGTCTCGCCCTGCGATCCCTGCGGCCCCTGCTCGCCCTGCTCACCCTGCGGCCCGGCCGGACCCTCGGGCCCGACATTCTCCTCGTCGCTCCTGCCCTCGCTCCCGCTGCAGCCGAGCGCGAGGAGGCAGACCGCCGCGCCACATATGAAACGCTCTCTCATCATCTCGACACCTCTTTGGTTACCAAAGTACGTGCGCCGCGCCTGTGGAATTCACTCCGCCGAAATCGAACGATACGGTGATAGCACACCCGCGCAGGATTCTCCTTCGCCAAGGCTACGGCGGGACAGTGGGCCCGGCCGAGCACCCTTCCGAATGACTCAGAGCACTTTCTTCGGGGTATTCTTCCGGTCGTCGTCCGGCCGCGGACTCCCATCTCCTTGCGGCTCATGCCGACCGGCGTTAACGTGGTTTCGTAGCGTCACGAGAGGTCGGCGAGGGGGCAAGACGATGAAGCACCTGATAGCGCTCGCGCTCCTGTACGCGCTGGCATCGCTGCCGTCCTGCTGGAGGAGCGGGTCAGAGGACGGCGCCGCCGCGCCCGATGCCGACATCGACGCGGATACCGACACCGATGTCGATTCGGACACCGACGGCGACTCGGATACCGATGTCGACACCGACGGCGACTCGGACACCGACTCCGCCACGGACGCGGATACGGATGCGGACACGGATGCGGACGCCGACACGGGGACCGAAACCGATACGGGCGCCGACCCGGCGGCGCTGCTATGGGCCACGCGCGCCGGCGGAGCGGGCGACGACCACTGCCTGTCCATCGATGCTTTCGACGACGGCTCTTTCGCGACGACCGGCTACTTCGCCCAGACCGCCGTGTTCGGCGAGGGTGAGGCCAACGAGACCTCGCTCGAGGACCCGAACTGGGACGACGTCTTCGTGGCCAAGTACGCGGCGGATGGGACCCTGGTCTGGGCCCGACGGGCCGGCGCGGCGTTTTCGGAGTACGGCACGGCGGTGGTCGCGCTCGACGGCGGCGACGTGCTGGCGATGGGCACGTTCGAGGAGAGCGCCGTGTTCGGTGAGGGCGAGACCGACGAGACGACGCTCACGAGCGACGGCATCACCTACGGCGAGGAGATCTTCCTGGCCAGATACCTCGACGACGGATCCCTCGAGTGGGCCAGGCGCGTGGGCGACGGCCGCGTCGAGGGGATGGCGGTGCTCGACGACGGATCGATCCTCGCGGCCGGGGTCTACCACGACGGCGCGCTGTTCGGTCTCGGCGAGGCGACCGAGACCGCGCTGGGCTCGGCCGGCGAGTCGGACGTCATGCTGCTCAAGCTCGACGCGGCGGGAGCGCTCGTCTGGGTCGAGGGCGGCGGCGGCCCGGACTACGATTGGGCGGGCGGATTGGCGGCTTTCGGAGACGGCTCCTGCGCGGTCGCGGGCATCTTCTGGGAAACGGCCACGTTCGGGGCGGGCGAGGCCGAGGAGACCACGCTCGCGACCTCGGGTGACCACGGCGCCTTCCTGGCCAAGTACGCCGCGGACGGCGCGCTCGAATGGGCGAGGAGCGCGATCGGCCCCGAATCGGTCCGCGCCCTGGCCGCGGCCCCGGCTGCCGACGGGTCGATCCTGATCACCGGAGACTTCTGGGTGAGCGCGACCTTCGGCCTGGGCGAGAGCGGGGAGACCACCCTCGTTTCGGCCGGCGAGAGCGACGTCTTCATCGCCAAGTACGACGCCGACGGAAACCTGATCTGGGCCAGAAGGGCCGGCGGGCCGGATCCGGACATGTGCCGTGGGCTCGATGCGGCCGAGGACGGATCGTTTCTCTACGTCGGCGGGTTCGGCGTGTACGATGACTACGTATCGTCGACGACGACCTACGGGCCCGGCGAGACCGGCGAGACCACGCTGACCTCGAGCGGCTCCGGCGACGTGGTGATCGCGCGCTTCAACGCGGACGGGACCCTCGCCTGGGCCATGAACGAAGGCGGCTTCGGCGACGACTGGGGGGTGCGGATCCACGCCGCCGCGGACGACACGCTGCTGGTTACCGGCGGCATGTGGAGCGCGGTGACGTTCGGTGAGGGAGAGGTCAACGAGACGACGCTCACGAGCGCCGGACAGGGCGATCCCTTCTTCGCCAAGTACGCGTTCTGAGGCTTCCAACCGAAGCGCTTACTCGTCGATCGCGATCTCGTATCCGGTCGCCGTCCGGCCGCGGAGACCCCGACGCGGTGGTGCTCGCTTCCTGCCCGAAGGGCGTGCTCCGAGCGGCGTTGTCGCGAAGGAGCATCGTTGCCGCGGCTCTCGTAGCCGCGGTCCCCGCAGGCCCCGGCCGGGCCAGACTGTCACACCTGTACGGCTTGTGCGTTTCTTCGAGGAGCGCTAGCGTGTTCTTGTCGCCGACGGAAACAGTTATGGGAGTCGGCCGGTGCAAGCACGAGCCGGCCGAGCAGAAGCGGGCTCCTTTCAGGGAGGTGTTCGGCGGCGAGGACGGGAAGGCGGGGGAGGGGAAGGGGACCCTGGTGGATACTGGTAATCCCATTTTGGAGGCGGTGAGAGTTTTGGAAAAGCGGTTCCAGGTTTTTGTAAGCTCAACCTACATCGACTTGCAGGAAGAGCGACGTCAAGTGATGCAAGCTCTTCTGGAGCTTGACTGTATACCATCTGGCATGGAGTTGTTCCCAGCTTCTGATGAAGAGAAATGGGAACTCATCAGGCGAGTAATTGATGATTGCGATTACTATATTCTTATTATTGGTGGTCGCTATGGTTCTGTAGATGAGCATGGGGTTAGCTATACCGAACGAGAATACGATTATGCTGCGGAGGCAAAGAAACCATGCTTGTGTTTTGTGCACGCGTCACCGGGAGACATCCCGTTGAACAAATCCGAGATAAATCCAGTTCTGATACCTCGTTTGGATGCGTTCATACATAAAGTCGAGAGTAAAATGTGTCAACGATACACAAATCCAGACGAGCTTGGAGGAAAAGTATCACGTAGTTTAATTCAATTAATGAAAAGAAAACCCGCAGAAGGCTGGGTTCGCAGCAGGTATGCAACTGATCCGATACTGCTGAGTTCACTACGTGAACGAATAGCGCAATTGGAAAATAGTCGTGAGATGTCCTCTTCCAAAACGAAGGCAGCGACCGAACATCTTCAACAAGGCGAGGATGAATATGAGATCACGGTTAACTGCAGCGAATACCGAGGTGGTGAAATTTGTTCTTGGAGTCTAGTAATTAAAATGACTTGGGACAATGTTTATTGGGAACTTGGTCCTGTAATGATTGGCGAATGTTCTGAGCATGATTTAAAGAGAAAACTCGCAGAAGTAATTGTTTACTACCAACCTGATAGTCCTGAGAAACAAGTCGATATTTCTTCAGCCCATCGAGAAATCTATGATGACTGTTTTCATACCATTATGATTCAGTTGGCCGCTTTGAAACTAATTGAAAAAAGCATTAAAAAACATTCTGTTGATGACAAATCTACTTATTGGACACTGACTCAGTATGGGGAAGACTACCTTGTTAACATGCGTGCTTTAAAAAAGAAGCACTAGTTGAGTCGCAACGTCACAAAGGCGATGCTCGCGGAGGTGGACAGAGTGTGCATGCATGATGCGATGGTGAACATGGCGGTGGTGTGGAAGAGCATCTGGGAGAAGTTCTGAGGAGGACGGGACGGAGAGCGTTTAGGGTTCGACAAAATGTGTACCGCGGGTGTCTGACAACCATTTTAACCCCATGCACCCATAGGAGAGATTGAAAAATGCAAGAAATAGTGACCCCTGAAGCTCATCATTTCCAGAGTATTTGGAAGCTGAAAGACAATCCATTTGTTTTCTATAGTGCAGAGAATCTTGAAGAATCTGCAGTTCTAGATCTGTTTGTTGCCGATCCGGAATCTAGCCTCGGAGCGTTTAGTTACAACGTCAACAATATAATTCGCGGGAAGTATGGATGTGGAAAAACGATGTGTCTGCGTGCAGTGGAGGCGTTCTGCTTCTCGCAAGCAATAGTTGATCTGATTCAAGTTGGTCACACACCTGTTATTCCCGTCAAAGTGAATCTTTCAGAAATAGCTACCATTTCTGAGCCTGAAGAGATCTACAAGGCAATCATTCTTAGGGTATTCAAATCCTTAATTGATGCGGGGAGAAAGATCGAGCATTATGTTCGAAATCCAGGTTGGTTCTCCGCGTTCCGAGAATGGCGGGACAAATTGACACGCCAAGGTTTGTTTGCACAAGACATCCGATATACGCAGCTTTCTGCCAGTTCCGTTTCACAGCAAGCAGAAAAGTCGTTTAGATTGGGCGCATCCACTCCGGGGGGAGGATTTCTTCAAGCAATATTAGATCTTTCAAAATCCTATACTGAAACAGTCGTTACACAACCCCGTGTGTCAATAGTTGAGATAAACGAATTTCATGAAAAGTATTTGAAGAAATACTGTGACCGGGTTCTTCTGCTATTTGATGAAGTAGGTAGTTTGAATCCATCCTTTTTCGTAACCAAAGGAAATGCTCCAAGTCAGTATGAGAATCTATTGAATCAATTGCGCACAAGTCATCATATCTTTTACAAATTATGTGTGTATCCAGGACATTATAGTGATGCCATTCAAGAGTCTCGCTACGGCGTCAGGATAAATCTGGACTATTCTATTACTGATTTTCAATCCTTTGCGAAGTATCTAGGTTTGTGCGAGTCGATAATGAACAAGTATGTTCGAGCCTCTCAATATCCCGGAGACAAAAGAAAGTTAGAGGATATCATTGAAATTGCAAATGTTGTTGATAATAAAGTTGGCAAGTCAACCTCTTTCTCATGCGTAAAAGGTAATGGAAATGCTCTTGAGCAATTGTGCTTCGGATCGGGGGGTATCGTACGGCGCCTTTTCTCTCTGTCTGCAAAAGCAATGATGATCTCTTCTAGACAGGAAAGAAATAGTCCGAAAGTTGACAGGATATCCGTTTATAGAGCGTTGGAGGAGTATGGCAGGGAACTGTTGAACAGGCACAGTACAATAGAGCGGAATCATTTGGTTCCGTTGCTAGACACCTGTAGAAAGGAAGAGACTTACCGATTCTACGCGGAACTGGATGCGAGTTCAATACTCAAACCGTTCCTTTCTAAAACACAACAGGATAGTATCCTCTATATCTCTGAACATGAGAATTCGTCACATCCTGCAGTGTATGAATTCGATTATGGGTTCTGCGTGTCACAGAATCTGCCGACCCATTCGCATAATTTGGGAAACAAAACATGTGAAGCTAGAACTCTGGATCACTCAAAATGGATTAGTAAGGTTGCTGATGTCACGGACACGATTCTTAGTCTATCTGGAATGTCCAGAGGTGTGATCTTGAAGTATTTCAGTGAAAAGAGATTTGGGTTTATCAAGTGCGATCCAGAGCAACCTGATGTCTTCTTTCACGTCAATGACATTATGGATTTTGGACCATTCAGCGAGGACACCCTAAAAGAAGGAATTCGGGCGCGATTCGCTATAGGAGAGGGAGCTAAAGGAACGAAGGCCAGATCTATTGTACTTGAGGAGCAAAAAAAGAATTAATAGAAGGCGACGCATCTCCTCAAGAGAAAACCGGGGTCAAAAGAATAATGGGGTCAAGAAAAAATGAGGTCGCAACCCTTCGCATGACACCTTCCGTTACACTTTTTGTATTCTGAACGTGCCGAAAGAAGAGCCGGATGGTGGCAATCTCCTCGCCCGGACTGGTGAGGGCCCCGGTCGGGAACAGGCCGGTCTAATCGACTACCCGGAATGCCCATCCTTACTACCGCAGAAACTTCAACCACATTTCATTTCCGATCTAATGGAAGCCATATCAGTAACTAGCCACTCCAACATCTCAAGGTTGTCCAGTTTGGTTAGTTCATTACCTACACTTCGACGTATCGCCAAGAGGAGTCCACCAAAATTATTCATCATTTGTGCGGCTTTGTCGGCGGTGGCCGATCCGTCTGACTGCGAATAAAGAAACTGCAAGAATCGATTATAAGATCTAACAACATCATCGGACGCAAACAAAGACAATTTGAAAACAGCTTTACGGTATAACGGCGACAATATTTTCTCTTGTACTACTTGTTCCTTCGTTTTACCTTTAAATGATTTGTCATGCACAAAACCCTCGTCTTTGGTAAATATAATGATGAAAGGCTCCAGAATATCATTGTAAACGACAAGTCTATCCTCCCTGAGTTCCTCTTCTAGTTTACGAGCCCTTTCCTGCAACCGATTCTCGGTTTCACTAGTGCTATCTATACGTCTTTTTATTGCCCAACCCACCGCTGTGAAGATCGCCAGCAGAACCGGTGTAGCTATTGATCCAATTGCGGTTAGAATCTCCAATGTTGTTTCCGGTTGTGTATTCATCACTTCCTCCTGTTCGTGTTCTAGAGAATACATTTGTCCACACGTTTGTATCTGGAACCTCCTGGAAAGAACCAGAACGGGAAATGGGGTCAAGACCCATCAGATGTTATATGGATGCAGCGGGTGCTTGCCAATAGTCGCGATTCAGATGAAGAAAGTGACATGTGATGGAACCCGAATCCACCGTTACACTCACGCCGCATAGTCCCTCTCATACAGATACCTCTGGAAGTCCGAGAACACCCGCCCGATCTCGTTCGGGTCGCAAAAGTACCAAGAGCCTCTCCGCTCTCTCCCTCGCGGCTGTGAGCTTCGCCTCCAGCTCGTAGCAGACGGACATTAGCTGATCGACCCTGGCGACGATGCGTTGCTGCTCGGCGAAAGGAGGTAAGGGGAAAAGCAGTTTCCCCAAAATCGACTGAGTAAGGAAAAGACGAGTCGATCCAAAACACAGCTTAGCCAGCTGTGCATCAATCGATTTGGTGCCCTTGAACAATAGGCAAAAGAAGTCCGGTGAAATCAGTGCCCGGTTCAAAGATACTTTCATGAGGTTAGTAGAAAGAAGCCCGTCTGGAATATCATCAGGTAAACGGCAAAGCTCGCCAACAGTTCCTGAACGAGAAACGATGATATCTCCAGCTTTCACAGAAAAGGACGACAACTCGATCGCTTTACTTGAATCTACAAATATCTTGTTTTTCCCTGTGAAAGATCCCCTCTTGCTGATGGTCTCGATCCCCCAAACAGGCACGCCATTTTTTCTATGATCAGCTTTATGGAGAGAGGACCCAAATGGACCTGTCCTGAGATCATTCTTTAATGAAAACACAAGAGAATCCATTTTACACCACTCCCACCCCCTCGGCACCTCAAACGGCACCTCGTTCGGCTCGATCGGCGGCAGTGGCTTCTCCTTCTTGATCTTCCCATCGGCAACGAGACGGGCCTTCTCTGCGGCGATCTTCTTGAGCAGCACCGAGGCAGGCTCATCGCTCGGGTACTGCTTCACGAGCTTGCCCATGACCGCGAGCTGGAGGATCGCCTGGCGCAGCTTGGTAACGCTCTCCGGGGCGTCGTAGAGCAGGTCGAAGCTGTCGCAGACGCGCTGCCAGGCGGCGGCGAACCCGGCCTCGTCCTCGGCGGCGAGGAGCGTGTCGAGGGCGGCGGCGTTCAGTTTCTGCCGCTGGTCCTGCTGGGCGTTGTACTTCGCCTCCAGCTCGTCACAGAGGGACATGAGCTGATCGACCCTGGCGACGATGCGGTGCTGCTCGCCCAAAGAGGGCAGCGGCACCACCTGGCTTTTCACACGGCTCGTTGCGAGTTCAACCTGGTTGGTCGTGCCCGGCGCGTCGCCCTCGATGTAGAGCTGAATGAATGGACTCGCAACCCAGGACAGAACAAACCTCGGGAGAACTACGACGACGCGAACGACCGTGACGTGGGAATCCGTCACAGCCAGTGGGTATCGACTGTCGGGCTTGTAGATGCTCATCCTCCCGATGGTGCCCGTGCCCGTTGAATTCCAGAGGAGATCGCCCTCGCAGAGGAATCGCTCTTCCCCGTATGCCTCAATACTCTCGGGTTCGATGAAGCGTGCCCGGCGCAAGTCGAACCCGCTCCACTGGATGCATTTCTGAGAGACGACAGGGATCTTTTCGATGTCCGAGTACGTCGGTCCCTTGCCCCTCTGAATGTACGACGAAACCTCGTCGAGCCGCACCCACTCCCACCCCTCCGGCACCTCGAACGGCACCTCCTCCGGCTCGATCGGCGGCAGCGTCTTCTCCTTCTTGATCTTGCCCTCGGCGACGAGGCGCTTCTTCTCCTCCGCAATCTTCTTCAGCAGCACCGACGCGGGCTCGTCGCTGGGGTCCTGCGGGACGAGCTTGCCCTGCACGGCGAGCTGGAGGATCAACTCGCGCAGCTTCTTCACGCCGTTCGGTGCCACGGCGAAGACGTCGAAGCTGTCGAACAGCGCGTTCAATCCTCGCCCCCTGGAAAGAGATCCTCTCCTCCGCTCCGTCGAGCCTCACCCCCTCGCTCCCCCTCTCCAGTAAATGGCGAGGGGGATGAAGAAGGTGTTCCAAGCTGCTCCCCTCTCCGCTTGCCGGAGAGGGGCCGGGGGTGAGGCTCCGCTTGCCGGAGAAGGGCCGGGGATGAGGCTCCCAGCGCGGCCATCAGCTCCGCCTTGAGCCTATCGCGCACCTCCGCCACCTCGGTCAGGGTCTTACGGTACGCGGCGAGGAGTTTTTCGGGATCGCCGTTCTCGGCCTCGGCGGCGTTGGGATTCTTGAGGTCGAGGTTGTAGCCGCTCGCGGCGATCTTCTCGACCGGCACGCACCAGGCGCGCTCGCTCTCTACGCGATCGTTCCACCACGCCTTCTCGACCTCGAACTCCTCGATCCGGATCGGCTTGGTCTTCGAGTAGCTCTTGTACCCCTCGGGGTACGGGTGCTCGTAGTACCAGACCTCCTTGGTCGGCTCGCCCTTGGTGAAGAACAGGAGGTTCGTCTTGATGCCCGTGTACGGGGCGAAGACGCCGTTGGGCAGCCGCACGATCGTATGCAGGTTGCACTCGGTGAGGAGCTTCTCCTTGATGCGGGTCTTCACGCCCTCGCCGAACAGCGTGCCGTCCGGCAGCACGATCGCTCCCCGGCCGCCGTCCTTGAGGAGGTGCATGATCAGCACCAGGAACAGGTCGGCGGTCTCCCGCGTGCGGAAGTTGGCCGGGAAGTTCGACTCGACGCCGTCCTCTTCCATGCCGCCGAACGGTGGATTCGTGACGACCACGTCCACCCGGTCCCTGGCCGAGTAGTCGCGCAGCGGCCGGGTCAGCGTGTTGTCGTGGCGGATGCTCACCGGCACGTCCACGCCGTGCAGCAGCATGTTCGTGACGCACAGGAGGTGTGGCATCGGCTTCTTCTCTACCCCGTGGATCGACGCCTGGAGCCGCTCCCGGTCCTTGGCGGTCTTCACGTACCGGGCCCGCACGTGCTCCAGGGCGCACACGAGGAAGCCGCCCGTGCCGCACGCCGGGTCGAGCAGCTTCTCGCCGAGCTTGGGGTCGGTCATCTCGACCATGAACTGGGTCACGGCGCGCGGGGTGTAGTACTCGCCCGCGTTCCCGGCGCTCTGGAGGTCCTTCAGGATCTTCTCGTAGATGTCGCCGAACAGGTGCCGGTCCTCGGTGGCGTTGAAGTCGATCTCCGCGAGCTTGTTGATCACCTGCCGCATCAGGGTGCCGGACTTCATGTAGTTGTAGGCGTCCTCGAACACCTGGCGGATCACGAGGCCGCGCGGGTTGGTGTCGAGATCGCCGGGCAGCGCCTTGAGCTTGCGGAACAGCTCGTCGTTCACGAAGTCGAGCAGCGCGTCGCCGGTCATCCCCTCGGGGTCGGCGGCCCAGTTGCGCCAGCGCAGCTTCTTGGGCAGCGGCGAGGCGTACCCCTTCTCGGTGATCGCGTACTCGTCCTCGCGGTCGTCGAAGATCTTGAGGAACAGCATCCACCCGATCTGGCTGATCCGCTGGGCGTCCCCGTCCACGCCCACGTCCTTGCGCATGATGTCCTGGATGGTCTTGATGACGGTGCTGATCGACATGGGCTATCGAACCTCTTTGCTAGGCGCTGTAGATCTCGCGTTCCAGCTCGCGGACGGCGGTGTCGAAGCCGTCCTTGCCGCCGAACAGCTTCACGATCTTGACGGGCGTGCCGAAGTCGGAGAGCGGCTTCACGTTGAGCACGGCCGGGTCCTCGATGTTCTCGATCCCCTCGTTCGCGTACTTCTCGAGGAGCACGCCGAGCACGGCGCGGGCCTGCTCGCCGAACCGCTCCCAGTAGTGGCGCTTCTTCACATTCTCGGCGCGCTCACGGCGCGTGAGCGGCGGCGCGCCGAAAGCCACGTGGCACACGAGGTCGAACGGCTCGACCTCACGGCCCACCTCGTCGGCGAGCGCCTCGAAGAAGACGCCCTGCTGCTCCAGCTCCTCGATGATCGCCCGCTTGCGGTCGGCTCCTGTCCACGTCTTGAGGAACGAGTCGAGCGAGGCGTACCGCGTCTTCACCCGCTTCTTCGTGTAATCCTTCAGCGACTCGGTGATCAGCTTGCCGTCCGCGCCGTAGTACTGGACGCGCTCCGCGACCACCGACACCTTCACGTCGCCCACCACGTACTTCTGGCGTCGAGGACGATCGGGATCGGAGTGGGACAGGTGGGACGGGTCGGACAGGTGGGACAGGTCTTCTCCGACGCCAACTGGCGAGCCTTCGGCGCTGTCATGCCCCTCCGCTATATCCGGCGGCACGATCGGGCCATCCGCCGGGGGCACGTAGATCTGGACCGGGTCCCCGTCGAAGCTCGGGTCGGCGAACAGCTCGGTCGCCTTCTTGAAGTCCATGATCGTGAACCACAGCTTGTCGTAGTCCTCGCGGATGCGCGTGCCGCGGCCGATGATCTGCTTGAACTCGGTCATCGACTGGATCCGCTGGTCGAGCACGATCAGCTTGCACGTCTGCGCGTCCACCCCCGTGGACATCAGCTTCGACGTCGTGGCGATCACCGGGTAGCGCTCCGTGGGCTCGATGAAGTTTCCCAGCTCTTGCTTGCCCTCGACGCTGTCGCCGGTGATCCGCATCACGTACTTGGAGCTCTTCTCCACGAGGTCGGCGTTCAGGTTCACCAGCTCTTGCCGCATCCGCTCCGCGTGGTCGATGTCCTCGCAGAACACGATCGTCTTCGCGAACCTGTCTCCGCTCTCCTTGAGGAACCGGGTCACCTTCTCGGCGACGAGCCGCGTGCGCTTTTCGAGAACGAGCGTGCGGTCGAAGTCGCGCTGGTTGTAGACGCGGTCCTCGATCTCCTGACCGAGCTTATCGAGCTTCCCGGCCTCGGGCCGCCAGCCCGTGAGGTCCTTGTCGAAGTCGATACGCACCACCTTGTACGGCGCGAGGAAGCCGTCCTCGATCCCCTGCTTGAGCGAGTAGGTGAACACCGGCTCGCCGAAGTACGCGAGGTTCGAGACGTCCTTGGTCTCCTTGGGCGTGGCGGTGAGACCGATGTGCGTGGCGGACGAGAAGTAGTCGAGGATATCGTGCCACGCCGACGCCTCGGCCGCGCTGCTCCTGTGGCACTCGTCCACGACGATCAGGTCGAAGAAGCCGGGCGAGAACTGCTTGTAGACGTCCTTCTCCTCTTCCGTGCCGGAGACCGCTTGATAGAGAGCGAGATACACCTCGTACGAGGTGTCCACCTTCCGGTTGGCGATCTTCGTCATCACCTTGCTGAAAGGCTTGAAGTCCTTCGTCTTGGGATCATCGACGAGGATGTTGCGATCGGCGAGGAACAGGATCCGCTTCTTCCGATCGGCCTTCCACAGCCGCCAGATGATCTGGAACGCCACATACGTCTTGCCGGAGCCGGTCGCCATGACGAGGAGGATGCGGTCCTGCCCGTTCGCCACGGCCTCCACGGTGCGGTTGATCGCCTGAATCTGGTAATAGCGCGGGACCCTGCCCGAGGCGTCGATGTGGTAGTCCTGCGCGACGATCTTCTCGCGCTCGGGGCTGAGGTTCTTGAAGCGCTTCCACCTCTCGTAGAGGAACTGAGGCGACGGGAAGCGATCGAGGGCGATCTCCTCCTCCATCAGGCCGCCGAGCACAGCCGCCGTGGCGTCGTGGAACAGGAAGCGATCCCCGTTCGAGGAGAAGACGAACGGCACGTCGAGCATCGCCGCGTAGCCGAGCGCCTGCTGCATCCCGGAGCCGACCGTGTGGGTGTTGTCCTTGGCCTCGACCACCGCGAGCGGCAGCCCGGGCTTATAGAAAAGCGCGTAGTCGGCCCGCTTCTTCACACCCCTCGCGGTCAGCTTGCCGCGGACGATCACCCGCCCGTCGGTGAGCTGGTACTCAGACCTGATCTGCGTCTTGTCCCAGCCCGCACCCTCGAGCGCCGGCGTCAGGTAGCGCAGGCAGATGTCGGCTTCGGAGAGCTTCTTCTTGTCTTCCTGCATCGGTCCGCCCCGCGACGTTCAGCCCCGCGTCCTGCTCGACAGTGCTGCCGCTGCAAGACGGCCCTGCCCGACGAAACCAAATCCTCTCCCCCCCCGCCCATCCACGCTCCCCCAGCCATCGGAATCCGTCAAGCCGTACACGTGTGACATACCCCTTCGTATTGAAGGCGAACGCACGTCATCTTGATTGGCCCGGCCGTCGCTCCGGGCGACCGCTGTCCCGCAACTGCCCGTAAATACTTGCTGCACGACGGTGGCCCAAAACGTGCTCTCGCTGCACTGGGCCGCGGCGAAGTTCCGTCGCGAGGCGCTCGTGGACCGGATGAGCGGTTTCACGGACAAGGATGAACCGAGGTGGTCAACGTGTTCAGGCATCGCCGATTTTCCGTCGCCCTCGTCGGGGGCGTCATCGCTCTCGCTTTCGCAGTGAGCGGCTGTTTGCCATACCTCTACAAAGAGCGCGCGCCCGCCCTCATCCAGGGCATCGACATCGACCAGTCGCTGGACGTGGCGCAGCGGGAGCTCGAGAAGCCGAAGGCCACGTCGGTGCTCGGTGTCTGGGCCCTGCGGGATCAACCCGTGACAGCGGAGCAGGCCGCGCGGATAAACGACATGTACCTGAGCGGCATCCCGCGCATCGACAACGAGGAGATGCGGCACCGCAGCTTCGCGGTGTGGCACTTCACGTGGGCCATCTCCAACCTCTACAGGTTCGGGGACGAAGCGGTGAAGGCGGCCCTCGAGCCGGCCCACGCCGACGCCATGGCGCGAGCCGAGAAGCTCGACCGCCGGGTGGTCGACAAGCTCGTGCTCGGGAAGGACATCTACTCGGGTCCGGCACACGGGGGCGGCAGAGCCTACGCCCGCAAGCACCTGGTCGTGCCCGGCAACGAGGACTACCTGCAGTCGTACGCGCAGTACGTGGAAGCCGAAGAGGAGTGAGTCGGAAGGGCGAGCGGCCTGCGCAGGTTCTGCGCACGGCGTGGCGCTCCCGGGCAGAGCCGGTGCGCACGGATTGCGCGGTTTCGTACCGCGATCGGGGGCCGGCGAGGGATTCTCGGCCCCCCGACCGTGGCACGCGCGATGCAGTTGCTTCCATAGGAGAGCGCAACGCGCTCGGAAAGGGATGCGGCATGTCCAGATTGCACGTCACTCTTCTCGCGGGGCTGGTGGTCACGGGGCTCGGCCTCGCGTCGGCCTGCAACAGCACGGAGCAGGCCGCGGGCAGCGACCAGATGGCGATGTCTCACGGCCAGCCGGCACCGGCCGGGGCCGCGAAGGCGCCGTCCGTGTTCGACGCCCCGCAAGCCGTGGGAACGCCGGCCACCTGCCCGGTGCTCGGCAACACGTTCACGATCACGGCGGACACCCTCCACTCGGAGCACCAGGGCAAGCACGTGTACTTCTGCTGCGCGGGCTGCAAGCCGCAGTTCGACGCGGATCCGCAGAAGTACCTGAAGTAGCCCGATCGGAGGGGGGAGGCGATGCGCGTACGGATCTCGGTTCTGGGCTCCGCGCTCCTCGCGGCGGCGGCGGGGACGGCCGCCGCGTCCGGCGAAGCGCCGGAGGACGTCGCTCCCTCCGTCGACGAGCTCGTCGAGATCGCCCTGGCGCAGGCGCCGGAGATCCCGGTCTACGAGGCCCGGTCGCGCGCGTCGCGAGAGAGAGCGGACGCGGCGGACGCGCTGCCGGATCCCACGCTCGGTCTGACCGCTCAAGGGATGGGGCTGGCTCCTCCCGGACCGGCGTCCTCGATCGTCGTCGACGTGAGCCAGGAGCTTCCCTATCCGGGAAAGCGCGCCGCGCGCCAGGCCGCGGCCGAGGCCGAGACGAACGTCCGCAAGGCCGAGACGGGTGACGTGAGGCGCCGAATCGCCGCGCGGGTGCGGGTCCTCTACGCCCGCGTCTACAGCCTCGATCAGGAGCGGTCGAAACGGATCTCGACCCGCGATCTCCTCGGCCTCCTGTCCCGGACCCTGGCCACGCGTTACAGCACCGGTCAGGTCGATCGCTCCGGGCTGCTGCGGATCCGGCTCGAGAGCGCGCGCATCGACGAGCGGATGATCGGGATCGACGCCGAGCGCGCGGAGCTCGTCGCGTCGCTCAACCGATTGCTCGATAGGACGGGAGACACCCCCCTCGGCCGAGTTCCGGCCTTGCCGCGGGTAGCCATCCCCGATGTCTCGCTCGACAGGTCCGCGCTCGAGGCGTCGTCCGAGCTCGCCGTATTGCGCGCCGAGGCCGCCGCGGCGGAAAAGCGGGCCGACGAGACGAGGCTCGAAGAGAAGCCCGACTTCTCGGTAGGTCTGGGCGGCGGCGTCGACGGCATGGCGGAGCCGGTCGTCATGCTCCGCTTCGGCGTCGGGCTGCCCTTGTGGCGCGGGAAGAAGCAGGCCCCGCTCACCCGGGCGGCCGAGCAGGACCTCGCGGCGGCCCAGGGCGAGATCCGCGCGGCCGAGGGCGACGTGCGCACCCGCGTCGCGGCGCTCCGGGCGGCGTGGCGGCGCGACGAAGCGCTCATCGCGCTGTACGAGGACACGATCATCCCCGAGAGCCGCGGGGTGTTCGAGGCCGCTCAGGCGGAGTACCTCGCGGACAGGGGCGACTTTTCCGCCGTCATCGAGGGTTACGGCGCGCTGCTCGAGTCCGACGTCGCGGTGGCGCGCCTGGAGGCGGCCCGCTTCGAGACGTGGGCGCTGCTCGAACAGCTGGTGAAGCCATGAAGACGACGGCGAGCCTCGCGATCCGGCTGCTCGCGCTCGCCCTGGGCCTCGCGGCGCCCTTGCCCGCGATCGTCGTCGCGACCGGGTGCGGCGGCGAAGCGGAAGCGCACGCGCGCTACCACTGCCCGATGCACCCGACCTACGTCTCGGACTCCCCCGGCGACTGCCCGATCTGCGGGATGAGCCTCGTCCCCATCGAGCCCGCGAAGGAACGGCAAGCCGAGGCCGCACCCGCGTCGGACGCCGGGCCGCTCCACGGGCTCGCGGAGGTGACCGTCTCCGAGGAAGGGGTCGCGCTCGCCGGCGTGGTGACGGCCGTCGCACAGCTCGCGCCGATGACCCGGGAGATCCGGACGGTCGGAACGGTCGTCCCGGACGAGACCCGGGTCCGGCACGTGCACACCAAGATCTCGGGTTGGGTGGAGAAGCTGTTCGTCGGCTACACGGGCCAGCCGGTCGAGAAGGGAGAGCCCATCCTGTCGATCTTCTCCCCG